>CAVFKU010000015.1:0-28079 GCA_963623245.1 Parabacteroides merdae | reverse complement strand
ATACAGACGACACTTCGAAAGAGGATAGCAGCTCTTGGCATTCAATCAAGAGCGACTCGGTTTCCGACTGGGCGAAGAATGAGCTGGTGGCTCATGACGACAAGATCGTGCTCGGCGACGATATGCCTGTTGTGCACCCGTACGATGAATTGGGTTATTACGGCTTCCTGCCCACCGGCATGAGCATTGAGAATGTCAAGATGAGCGAGTCTGGCGAATCGCTGCTTGATTTTGTCAAGGAAGTGAAGATTAAAGTCGCCACCATTGAAAATTCTTCAACACCAACCGCACGCAAGGACGTCAAGAAGACCAACGAGCGCACCATTGTGTACACTGCCAGCTCCACAGCTGCTAGTGCCACAGATCAGCAGCAAAGCACTGCTGACGTCAAGAGTCTTGAGGATCTCAAGAAGTCAGCAAACTCTGACGGCGATTGGATGTTGGCCTTTAAGAATGATGGTGAAAAGGACGCACCTGAAATCATTGCGGCTAATTTGGGCAGCGATAAACTGGCCACTATCACGCTGAAGAAGGGCGAGTTTGTCACCGGCTATGAAATCACTTTGAAGGAAATGCGCGGCGACGCTGACGTGACCAAGGAATATGAGGGCAACAAGCGCACCCAAGTGGGTGTTGACCCCACAAAGGTCGACATCAACATTTATGGCCGCCCCTATGCCTTCACCAACCAGTCGCAGACGGTGAATGAGGACAAGCTCAACACCGCATGGAGTGACGATTACGTTAACCTCAAGTACGTCAAGACCAAGGCTGAGAAGGAAGAAGACCAAGATAAAGAACCGGTCGTTATCGAAGCTAATGTGAATGCCGATTTCGACATCACCAGTGAAGACGCGCCTCCGGCTGAAGGCAAGCACGGCGACACTGATCAGGCTTGGTATTTGGGCTATCAGATTGACTTGCTGCCCGAAGTGGACGTGGATGTGGACAGAGACGGCAGCGGATCTGAAAAAACACACTTCTACGATTACACAACCGATAACAACAATCCAACGATTCTGCGCTTTACTAACCGCTTCTGGAACAAGCAAGGCGCGGACGAAGGTCAGAAACGCACTGCTCGCATTAAAGGCACCACGCTTGACGTGCAATTGGCTGACGAGTTCCGCGTGCGCAAGGTCTATATTCCTGCGGACTTTGTGAACGGCAGTTGGTTCAAAGCCACTAAGCTGCGCTTCACTGTGGACGACACCAAAGACACTTGGCGTTGCAACGACAAATGGCAGAAAGACGGCAATTATTACGGCCCCAGTGGCTCTGTCAACACTTACAGCGATATGCAAGAGCTGTGCGTGCCTAATCTTGAACCTCAAACTGATAAGGGGTTGAGCGACGATCACACGCAGCGTGAAATCAGCTTCACATTGCAGGAGCTGCAAGATAAGGGCTATATGAGCAAGGTCACTGACGCCAAGAGCGACAGTTCCAAGACTGATAGTTCTAAGAGTGACAGTTCAACTGGTGGCACTACGGCTGATGGTTCCACGTCTGGCAGTGCTGATGATGACGATGCTACTGCCAATACTAAGACCGCAACTGGTGACACCACCGGCGATTACGTGGTTGATGTCGAGAAGATTCTGCGCGAGATTGCCAAAGAGGAATCAAACACCACGCAAGAATCAAGCGCTTCAAAGGCACTTACTGTTGACCAGAAGACAACACTGGGTGCAAAGGGTGATACCACTGCAAACAACACTTCTATGACAACCACGTACAAGGGTTTGAGCGGCAAAGCTCCAGTTGGCTCCACCATCACCAACACTCTTAATGGCTGGGCCAACACCGACAAAGACTTGACCTATTTGCAGGCCAAGATTTCGCACATGCAGTTGACCTTCGAAGCGGTCAGTCCAAACCGCCTCGACCCCACTACGGTGCTTGATTCCGGCCAGTGCTTAATCCCTGGAGGTAAGACCAAGAAAACCGAGTACAATGCTGACAACCGTTGCGGCGCTGGAGACCTGATGAAGGGCGGCGAAGAAACCGCAAAGAGCGTGTATACCTTCGCTTATGACGGCTATGTGGTTGACCGCACTCCTGACAAGTTTGCCAGCGACACGTGGGACATGACCAGCACGCCTACCTTCGGCAAGAATCCGGCTACTGGCCGCGATTACACTGGTTTCGCTTCCAAAGATTACGACAGTGCCACCGACGCTGATTCCAAGTGGAAAGACTTGAAGGTGGCCAACCATATCGGTTCTAGGAACACGTCGTCCATCGAACCGAACGCGCGCGCGCCCAAAGAGCGCGGCGACTACCAGAAGTATTGGCTGGCCAACCGTTTGGCTTTGCTGGACGTGAGCTTGACGCGCACCAAGACGGTTGCTGCTGACAGCAGCGATAATCTGGAAATCTTCGGCTTCGACCGCGACGAGAAGTCCACTACCACGCCCAACAGTTATGATCCAACCAGTGGTGCAAAGAAGCTGAGCATCCCCAACGAAGATCTCATCACTGGCGATTACGTGGAATACATCGCCAAGATTGGTGCAGCTGGCACGTCATCGCTGCCGGTGCAACACTTGGACGCGGGCTTCACAGTGCCTGAAGGTCAGCGAATTGTTGGCTGGAAGGTGTTGAGCAATAGCGTCACCAGTCTGAAAGATAGCGGCTCTATTACAGCGAAACTGGACGATGTTTCTGAAGTTGCCAAACTTGGCGGCTTGGCAGGCATTGACACCAGTTTGACTGCGCGCGCTGGCAGCAATACCGGCCTTGCACAAGTTGCTTCGCTGGCTGATGGTGCAAGCACAATCAGCTCGACAAACACGCCAGAGAAAACAGATGTTTCTGTTGCAACAGGCACTGACAACAAGCAGTATGAGATTAACCATCACGCCATCACCTTCAGCTTCGGTGCTGCGTCGACCGACAACACTAAGGACGACACAACCACCATTAAGACAGGTGAATCGGTTGAACTGCTGATTGTCACGCAAATGACCGACGAGCTGGACACCAAAGATAACGAGAACTATTCTACTGAAGCAGATGTGCCCTTCGTTGAGCAGAATGCCACTTCTGAAGGAGCTGAGCTCACCGCCAAGCTGGATGTGCAGGCCAACGCCAAGCACAGCTATGCCCAAACGCAGGTGCTTAGCGAACAGCGTGGTGCCAGCAATGAGGACGCAGGCACTCCTGGCGGGCATAAGGGCGAATATAAGCTCACCACCTCGCAGCCGAATGATGTTGACGCGCGATTTGACGGCCAGACGCAAACCGGCGTGCGCATTGTTTCGACCATCAAGCGCGATGTGATGGATAAGACCCTTAATGTGCAATACCGTTATCTCGATTCGAGTGAATACAAGGCGGATAGCTTCGTTGACCCGAGCATGTTCACACAAGGAGCTGAAGGCGTGAACATGGCGCCTGCCGCTTCCATCACTAATTCGAAGGCTTGGGGGCAGGATATGGCTCCGAGCGAGGTAATCATTAAGGGCATTGGTAACACGACCTTGCATTCGGCTGATGTCACCGTGACTGTGGACTTGACCTCCAACAGGAGCAATGGCAAGAGCGGTGCCGAGGCAGGCAAGACGGTGTATCGCGGCTATGAGTTGACTGGTAAAGCACAGACCAAGACAACCAAGACAACCAAGACAACCAAGACAACTCAGGCGGCTGAAACAACTGAGAGTGTTGAGGGCGTTGAAAGCGGCGATGCTGGGACTGGTGATGCTGAGGCAGGTGATACAGATGAAGCATCCGAAGGTGAGACAACCGAGACAACTGAGGTTGTGCTTGCTGACGTAGCCTATCCAACCGATTTGCCGAAGGGTAACGCTACGGACGGCGAAGACATCGAAAACGGGCGCAAGAAGCTCGTCGTGGAATATTACGACGACGGTGTGCCCTATTGCTTGGCTGGCGACAACAGTGTGGCCGAGGACGGCACACTGAAGCAAGTCACCGGCGAGGCCTGTGAAGGCAAGAACATCCTCGGCTACACCTTCGATCCCCGTGATGAAAACGGTGCTCTGCTTATTGACAGCGATGGCAATCCCAGCTGGGACGGCACACCAAGCGCTGACGGTGTGAAATCGAAGTGGAAGACCTACGAAGACCTTCAAAAGCAGTACGGCAGCACTAAAGATAAGTCCGGTCAAGGCCATTACGAAGACGCTTCCGTGTTCCGCCGTGTCTCTCGCGTGCGTTGGACGTATTACGATGTGCCGGCCGCCAAGAGCGTTGAGAACGCTGGTTACGCCACCCAAGAGGTGACGAAGTGGATGTTCGACGACGTGGTGTTGCCTGGCGTGAGCTTGTATAACGACGAGCGTGGAGCAAAGGAAATCGAACAGGTTGATTCCTCTGAAACCACCGTTCGTGTGGATATGGGCTTTACGCACACGCATGATGAGAACACCACGCTCGATGATTTGTTTGGTGCTGTTTCAACCTCTGCCAAGAGCGACAGTGACAAGGCTGATGGTAGCAATACTGAAGGCAACGCGGCTGAAACAAGCGAGGCTGCAACACGTGAGGTTAATAAGTCCACTAATCATGAGCCTAAAGTGGTCAAGTGGGATCAGAATGCATCGGCCAAACTCACCGTGTGGCGTCGCACGCCCGTCATGAGTTTCCAAACGCAGATCTTCCAAACCGAAGACCAAGCGAACAAGACCTTCAAAGACGCGGTGGAAGCGCAGAAGGCTCAGCAGAAGGAAGCCTATGTGCCTGGCGAGCGCTTCTGGTATCGCTCCACCCTGCGCAACGAAACCAAGGGCTCGATTAGCTGCAAGGAAACCGGCACGCACGGCTCTGATACCTGTTCCACTACAGGCGGCACAGAAGTGGTGGACGCCAACCTGCAGGGCGAAGCCTACGACCCAGTGCTTTACGAGAACATTCCAAGCACTTACCTAACCAACCCTGGTACGTCTGAGCAGTTTACGCTTGATGACAAGAAAGTTAAGCTGCGCTGGAAGAACGCTAAGGGCGAAGTGATATTCGATTCCTCTGCAACGAACACTTCTTCGGAATATAAGGTTGTGGTGGAAGCAAAGGGCACCAACGACACCAAGGATGTGACCGGCGCAACCAACGTCAAGAAGGAATACGACAAGGACGGTTCTGCCGGCTCGAAGATGGATTTGCGCGAGGAAGGCGCCACTGACACCACCTCCGTCACCACTTACGCCATTCGAGTGGTGCGCAATGACAGCAAGGAAGTCCGCATGAATGTGGGCGACGTGATCGAGCTGTGGTACGAAGTGCAGGCCAGCGTTGACAACCTGCCTCAAGCTATGCTTGATTCCGACAGTGACCTGTCCACCAAGGAAGATCGCGATCCTTTGGCCTCCTGGCCCACCAGCAAGAGCACTGTTACTGAAGATAAGTATGTGCAATCATATTCTCTTGACATCGGCAGCTACGAAGGCGGCAATTTCGCCTCTGATGTGATGAATATGGACTACCTTGTGCACGACGCCGGCTTCACTGTTGATCGTGCTGAGAAGTCTGATTTGTGGGAAATGCTTGACGGTGCGCGTTCGGTGATTCCTGGCGCTACGCAGACCTGCACCACTAACCGTCTGCGCAATTCCAACTGCCCTGATGTGATGGGTTATGGCAACGACCGCCAGTGGGATAATGCTGATGCACTGTCTGATTACAGCAGCGCACCTTCAACAGTGAACTCGCAGTCGGTGCGCTACGTGCCTGCCACCTCGGCACTGCAGAACGCAACCGAGATTTCCAAGGCTGAAGGCGCGGTGCCGTTGGCTGACCGCGACAAGCTGCCGTATGACGTGCGTATGCATGACCGCGCTGGTTCCACCGATGTGTGGAAGCAGTGGGATGAGTTGCGCGGTATTCAGTCGTATTGGCGTGATCGCGACAGCTGGGCTCTGGCTATGAAATATCGTTTGCTCAGCGTTGGCAGCACGCTGGCCTCTGACGGCTCGTTGCCGTTCCCGTTCAGCAAAACTGTGGCTAAGCCTGAGCAGAGCAAGTCTGATTACGATGATTCTGAGTTGAACATCAAGGGCGGTGTGCAGTCCGGTACGGAGAATACGGACACGCCTGTGGTGTGGAGTGAAAACCGCACCCACTTGCGCAAAGCATGGCTTGCCACGAGCAGCGAAATCAAGCCCACTGAAGAAGTGACGGGTGATTGCTCTGCCTCGCTGTGCGGGGATGCCACCGAACAGAAGCGACTGAAAGAAGCTGAACAGACCACGATTCGCTACGACGAAGGCAAGGGCGTTAAGGGCGAAGGCTCCTATCGTGCCGCCCTGTCGCAAGATGACGTCACACAGGTGAGCTTGACCGCCGCGAATTACGGCGACCGCACCCTTGACGGTGTGCAGTTGACCTATGTGTTCCCACGCGGTGTGGAACCTGCTGATGCTCAGAATATTTTGAATGCCTTGTCTAAGTCTGGGTCGGACACTCCGGTTGTGGACGCGGCTTCGCTGGGACTTGACGTGAAATCCATCACAGGCGAGAAGATATTGCCTGAATCGTGGCTGCCGGTGAATCCTTCCAATATCGAGGTCGAAATTTTGCAGACCCCGTATACTATTTACGAAGGCATTGACGGCACAAAGAACACGACTGATGTTTCTAAGGCCTATCGTGCGGCCACAAACCAGCAGGATCCTGGTGTGGCACGCAATTCTGGCCCCACGCTTAAAGACGGCGCGGAAGATACCTCGCTTGACACCACCAAGAACACCTACACGGCCGTGGCTGCCACAGTGGGCACCGATGGCAATCAAACAGTTGAATCGCAGTCGTATTACGAAAGCACCCAGCCGTGGGTGATTCGTGTGACTATTAAGCAGGATCTCGGCAAGTGGGTTGGTCGTCTTTCTGATAATTCTGATGCGGACACCTCCGATCCTGACGATTACACCGATGGCCGCGGCTATCGTTATCGCGTGGACTTCGGTGTGCGCATGTTTGCCGAAAACTCCAACGGCGAATGGAACGACCGTATTCTGGCTGCACCGTGGGATGACGAAGCTCGCACCAAGGCGAATGATTCCGATAGCGATTCAACAGCTGCTGCTGAGCCGAGCAAGTCAAGCTCGTACTTCGCCGTGTATGACACCGATCATTCAGGCACGAAGCAGAGCAACGAGCCAACAGGCAGGTTCCCCGGTGCGCCCGAGTTTGGCCACTGGCCCACGCGCTCGGCAGGTGTGTTCCCCGGTACGCCATTCGTTGGCCCAGCTTACTATTACGTGGAAGATCACAAGGAGAAGAAAGTCTCCGTATCTTATTTGCGTGACGACGTGCTTCGTGGACGCAACGTGCAGAACAACACCGTGGCCGGCAACCCAATGAGCAAGGCCGTGAAGACTGCTGCTGCAGACAAGAGCGCCGGCGCAGATGCCAAGTCCACCGAAGATTATCGCAAGGCGAATAAGAACGGCAAGAACTATTACGCTCAATCCGGCTCGTCTGCGGTCTCTAAGCGCCCCATTGTGCGCGCGTGGACAAGCGTGGGTGCCAATGGTATGAACGATACAGCTGAAAAGCGCAATCTGCCAGGCGAAGCGGATACCTTCAAGCTCAACTTCCATGTGGACAACTCGGCGCCTGCTTCAGCAAAGACCAATGGTAACCAAGCTGTTAACGGACAGCAGGGCACGCTGTGGATGCCTACCGCCACGGCGGTGCTGCCATACGGCATGGGCGTGTTGGATGAAAAGGGCGACCTGTATCCGCACGACGGCAAGTGGCATGACCTTGATGCCAGTGCGTGGAAGGTGTTGTTGAGTGCTAACAATGCCAGCAGTTTCAGTGAGCCAACAATGCCCAATAATGAAGAGATTCAAAAGCTCTTCACTGTGCAAGTGGCTTACTTGCAAATGGAAGAAGAGGAGCGCGAAACTGAAGATACTGGCGAATCAGCCATCATTCGCGTTGTGAACTCGCTGTTGCGCGGCTTGCAAAGCAGCAATGAAGAGACAAGCACAACGAGCACGACGAATACAGCTGGTCGTTATGTGATTCGCTTCATTCCTAAGGGCGGCGCTTGGTCTCGTGATCGAGAGAAAACACTTGCTCACATTGATTTCAATGAGATGCTGACCTTCCAAATCAGCGCTGGTCAATTTGCCCAGCCGATTGAAACCGAAGGCAAGCCGGAAACCAAACTTAACTACGAGAATATCTACCTGTATGCAGGCAGCACCCAGCCTGGCGTGACCAGCACGAATACCAGCCGACTGATCACCGATTGGTCAGAAGGTGCCGATGTATACAAGTACTCCAACAGCCCCGCAGAGCAGAAGATTCCTTCTGCCACTGTGGATGATGGCAAGGAAACCGTGGCCGGTGTGCAGCAAAATACCTGGAACGGCTCCGGCGGGCTGTATGCAGAAACGCAAGGAAATCAGCTTACGCGCGGTGCGTCTAGTGGCGGCATTGATGTGGAAGATTATCTCTTCCGTCCGCATATGTGGCTTACCGACGAAGTGCGTAAAGGTTTGACAGGCACCACACAGAGTGGTTCGGATGATCAGGCCAAGCCTTCAACCGAAGACTCGTACAAGGTGGGCACCAGCTTTGACGGCACTGATATTACGGTGTACGACGGTGGCGTGGTTTCTCGAACCAAGTTCACACGCAAGATGCCTGACGTTACCTCAACACTCACTGTTGAAAAGCATGTGCCCGACGCCTCTACCTGCACCATCACCGATCCTGGTGTGGATTGCAAAGACACAGGCGCGGACGCGACAAAGAACACTGCTTCTGGCGCAAGCCATGACTATGACGACCTGCTGTGGTTCACAGGTTCTCTGGAAACCAAGAAGTCGAAGATCTTGCACTCCAAGTATTCCTTCACCTTCCAGCTGCCGAAGAATGTGACTTTCTATGACGAGCAGCAGATTGAAACCAACGATGACAATACGTTGACTGAAGCTGGTTGGAAGGCCATCGAAAACCGTGTGCAAGTGGTGTACAAGCACTACCAGCAATGTACAGCCGCAGCCGTTACGGATGGAACGTGTGATCCAGATAAGCTGGTTACCGATGTGCTCTATCCGAGCGAGTTGAAGAAGCGCGGCTGGGTATTTGAACTGCAGAAGCAATCCAACTGGTCTCAGGATGATTACCGCGATGCCAACTACGGTGGCCCAGAGCGTGACGACACCACCAGCCTGAATGTGCCTGGAGAGAATATCAAGTCCAAGAGCCATACGGGCGAAAAGATCGTCGTGCGAGTTTCGCCGCCAGACACAGCCACCGATGACGATTTTGCTACTTACGACACCCTGATGGATGCGTATCGCAAGTCCGATGGCCGAGTGCAACTCGACGGCACACTGCGCGTGGGCGAGCAGCTCAACGTTCGCTTGCGTACGCGCGTGGACAACCTTGGTTCTGAAGAAAGCCTTGACGGCGAGCAGACTGCCAAGACGGCAAGCCTAGCCACTGTTGACAGCAATATCAGCTTGGCTGCAGATGGTGAGCAGGAGGACGAGGAAGAAGACGAGTGGCAGCTGAGCTCTTCCAAGCTGTATGCCACCGTTGAAGACTTGGACGGCTCGTGGATTTGGACCGATTCTAAGGGCAACGACAAGAAGAGCACAGCTTGGGATCACACCAAACAAGACGGCACTGTGGAGACCAAGCCGTTCGGCAACTCGAACAGCTTTGGCCCGTGGTCAAGCACCGGCCTCATTGTGCAAGAGAAGAACGACTTCACTTGGACTAATGAGGAACGTGACGGCGTTGACGGCAATCACAATGAGGATGACGACACTACCGACGTGTATGCCACCAGCGAAACTGATGGAACCTACACGTTGACGAAGCCGCAAGCGCCCAGCGTGCGTGCAGATACGCAGTCCACGCGAGCGAGCGTCATCAACCCTGACTTTGGCACCACTTCGGAAGACGATGCCTATTACGACAACGAATCCGAGTTGGTTATTGGTCAGGCAGTGAACCAGACCACCAGCAATTCAATGATTCTCGATTGGCAGGTGCCGTATTACGGCACTGATTCCAGCACGGCAACTGATGCCAAGCGCGGCACTTCTTATCGCATGAGATCTCGCATGAAGTCCATTTCCACCGGTATTTGGGAAATCCCTGGTTCCGATGGCGATGATGCTGCATCGAAGATGAAAGCCGAGCAGGAAAAGAAGCTGCGCGTCTTTATCTACGTGCGTGACGCGAATGTGGGTGAGAACGACAAGGGCGTTTGGGAAGACGTGGATAGCGATGGCTATGAGAAGTATTCGCACATGTCCACCACATCCGACCGCACGCTGCATGCCAGCCACACTTCTTCCAAAGAGTACACCGATGGCAACTGGTATCAGATCGGTGCGCCGGAAGGCTACGCGGTGCGTAACGCTGACGGCACGAAGAAGAACGTGGTAATTAACCTGACCGACCGCGAACATAAGGATCAGGAAGCACCGTTAGCAGACGGCAAGTTCCTGCCAGGAGCTCACCAGAACGGCTCCACGCTTCGTCAAGTGCGCTGGGTGATTAAAGCCAGTGACGAAACGAAGAAGGGCAAGGATGCGCTCGACGACAAGGCATCGCACGACCAGCCGGTTCCTGCAGGGTTCCGCTTGGCTGTTGATGCCGATCCGTCAACTTCCGATAAGAAGGAAGAGATGGATGAAATTGATCCTCAGCGCTCAAACACTGGTTGGATGCAGGAAGTTGTCACCGGTACTGATGATGAGGGCAACGAAGTCAAGAAGTGGATGTATCAGCTTGGCTCAGCTATGCCTGACAGTATTACCAACAACGCTATTCGTGTGAATCTGTATACCGATATTGCGGACGAACGAGACACAGGTGAGTCGCATCGCCACTTGAACCACTTTGTTGAAGGCACTGCGCGCTACGACGACACGAAGTATCTGGTGGGGGCGCGCAACCGTGTTGGCTTCTACCTGAGCCCTGAATACCCATACATGAGACTGGAAGTCGAGCAGGCTTATTATTCCGGCTCGGCAAGCTCCGGCTACAAGTGGGTGTATGGCAACAACCAGATGCTTAACACCAAGGGTTCGCTGATGCTCAAATATCGCTTGGTGTTGCAGAACTTGACCACCAAAGAGCAGGAAGCTTTGGGTATTAAGGATGGCCGCGAATCCAGCGCGTCCAACCCAGATTTGAGCTTCATGGCTCCGTTTGCGCAAGCATTGGTGGGCGACACTTCAAACTTCCAGTACGTTGAGCCGGAAGTGACCAGCACATCGCAAGCCACTAGGTCGAGCGACGATGGCAATATCGTCACCTCGGTTGCAGGCAAGGGAGACGATAAAGACAACGTCCACTACCTGTCGGACAACTACACGTCCAAGCCTGCCAACTTGAACAGTGCCACCCCGCAGTGGACGTACTACGTGTTGGATCGTTGTGCCAAGGAAGATGAAGACGATGAGGACGCGGAGTGTACTCTCAACACGAATAACACCTCGCTGCTTGACCTCAAGTCGAATGTTGGCGTTGAGGAGAAGAACCCCTCGCTGATGATGCGCAACACGTTGGTGGGTGCTCCCAACGACGAAGACACCACGTGCAGCACTGATGGCACGCCTTGCATGACCACCGAAATCAAGGCGAGCCTTGATAAGGACGCCAGTGGGCAGTTCATCAAGCGTCGTTACATGAGCTGGAAGTTCTCTGGTGCGCCTGACACAAATGGCAACGTGGCAGCCAATGAGGTAGGCAAGCTTGAGCCAGGCCAGTCGCTGGTGGTTGAGTTTATGGTGCCGATTTCCGATGCGGCCAGCTCCTCCTTGAGCCAAGAGCTGATGAACGTTTCTGGCTGGGGCTTCAAGCGTGGCAACTATCGTCCGCACACTGGACAGCCAAAAGATCAGAGCACGAAGACTTCCTTCGTTCTCGATTTGCGAGATGTCAACCTTGATTCACGCACGTCACAATCGCTTATCCAGCAATCCTTGACCGGCATCAGTATTCAGCCTGATCCCGAGGGCACGCCGCCGGATCAGCGCAAGTTCGCAACTTCAGACGTTGACACCCACTTCACGAGAAATATCGACGGGCCGGTGTTAGTGCCTGAAGGCACCTCGTATCTCTATGAGAACGAAGTGAGTACCTCGATGACCGATGGTGCTGACCAGCTTGTGCAACAAGCTATTGTGGACTACTTGCCTTATGTTGGCGATAGTAAGGTCTACAACAATGGCCGTTCTGAAGATAAGCGTCTTTCCAAGTGGAATGGTTGGATTGATACTGATTCAATTACCATGACGCGCACCAACACTACGAAGAATGAGTTGAGTGGGTCTACGCAAACCACCACCGATTTGCTTGAGAAGAAGGAAGCAAAGGTCTGGGTGGGGCCGTTTACCAGAGCCGCGGATTCTTCGACCATTGAAGCGGTTGTGGTTAATGGTGTGCCTGATATGGACAGGCTGCCAAAGTTCTATACGATGGGCAACAAGACCAAGGTGCAGCAGTGGCTTGCGGCGAATTTCAATGATGATGCCAAGCTGCTTGAAGCAGGTTTCGTGCCGCTGGAAGATTTCCAGAAGCAAGTAAGCGATGGCTTGGCCTCTGATAATGAAGAGGAGCGTGAGCAGGCTGAAACCTTGCGCAGGGCAGTGCGTGCGGTCTACGGTCAGGTGATTAGTGAGACCCCGACCGGCTCTATGGGCACCATTGCCTTGGATTACCGCATGGACGCGCCGTTGAACGTGCCAACCTATGACGGGCACTTTGCTTCACTGAACAAGGGCCGCTTCGAGAAGATTCGCGCTGACGATAAGGATTTGGAGCGCTTGAACGAAGCGGTGCAGTGGAACAGCTTCATGCAAGCCGTGTCCACTGACGGCAAGTCGTTGAAGACAGCTACCGATGTCAACGTTTCCGAAAACGGCTATTCGGTGGCAGGCGCCTATGTGGGTCGCCCAGAAGGTCGCGGTTATATCGGCGATTACGTGTGGCTCGACGAAGACATGAATGGTAAGCAGGATGACACCAGTAAGGGCTCTGCTGCCTATCAGACTTCCACGAACGGGCGCAAGCTGTTGCGCGGTGTTGATCCTAATACCGGTGAGGCGTTCGACAACTCCGAGTATTTCACCGACCTTGATGGTGACGGCGAGCCGGACGATCCAGGTATTAACGAAGTGACCGTCGAGCTGCTGAACGAATATGATCAGCCTGTGAACCGTGACGGCAAGGCCGTTAAGCTCATGCGCGGGCGTAATTCGACCGACACCACGGAATGCAAGGCCGACAAGTACGGAGCCGCCACTGGCGACTGCTACTGGGTTGAAATTGATTCCAAGGGCGAGCCAGTTCTCGGTTCGGATGGCCAGTACGTGGTTTCCACTGTTGGTGCTCCTTTGACCACCACAACAACCACCGACTACTACGGCAACACCGGTTACTACATGTTCTCGAACCTGAACCCAGGCAAGTACCGCTTGCGGTTCACCTTCCCAGACAAGTGGTCTACCTTCCAGTTGAGCACCCACACCACGGGTCCAAACTCCGCATTGAAGGCATCTTCAAATACCACTGAAGACGGCAAGCTGCAGGTAACCACCGATACCTTCAATGTGGAGGCCTTCAGCGCTGCCAATGCTTCTGATTACGACGAGAAGGCCGTAAGCTACGACATCGGCATTGGCCGCAAGGTGAAGTATCGCGGTGTGGTCTATCGTGACGATCTTGATAAGAACGGCACGGACGGCAGCGACGACCTGCACGATCCTGACGGCTGGGTTGATCGCACCACCACAGGTGACACCTCAACCAAGAAGGAAGAGAAGCGCATCAATGGCGTTACCGTGTATCTGTATCGCTATGATGCAAAGACCGGTAAAGTCGCTGACACGCCAGAGCAAACGGTGACCACAAAGGAAGATGGCGTATTTGAATTCGACCTGATTCCTGGGGTGCAGTATGTCATTAAGGCGAAGACCCCGTCTGGGCTGAAAGTCACACCGATGACGCAAAGCACTAACCCCACTCAGTATGCGAAGGGTGTTAAGCCCACTGACAGCGACCCAGGGGACAACGATGCTATTGCCGATTCTTCAGACAGCACGATGGTGACCACAAGGCCGTTCACTGCGGAAATTCCGCGCGATGCGGACGGCAAGGCCATTATGAGCGATGACGATTCTGTGCCGGGTTACGCCGTGCAAGAGAAGCTCGCGCTTGGTTTTGTGGACGCCAGAAGTGCCTTCCTCGGCGATTACGTGTGGAATGATCTGAACAGGAACGGCTTGCAAGACGACGACGAGCCAGGCATCAGCGGTGTGCCGGTGACCTTGGAAACTTGGTACTGGGATCCAGAATCCTCCAATGGCTCTGGAACAGGTGAGTGGAAGAAGGCGACGAAGGATTACGAGCGTCAAACCACCACTTCCAACAGCGGTAAGTACATCTTCCGTGTCAGAAGCACAGTCGAAATTGATGGCAAGAACTATCTGGCTGGATACAAACTGCGCATTGACGAGGCTGGTCTGGATGCCAAGGGGCAGTGGGTTGCCACAACGCATCAAGCAGGGGAGAACCGCGAGATTGACTCGAATCTGTCAATTACGCGCACAATGGTAAGTAAGGCTGATGGCGCTGATGGCACTTCCGATACGAAGATTGCGACGCGCTACCTAACTGGCTCTGCTCCGCTGATTGTGGCAAACAAGGCCGCTGACGCTGGAACTTCCGGCAGTGCGGGCGGCTCTGATGGCAGCACGGGCGGAACTGAGGGCGGCACAGGAACTGACGCTTCGCAGGTTAATGTGACTGGCCCTGATGGCGTAAAGTATCAGCAAGAGAACCCAGAGTCTGATTTGACGCTGGACGCCGGTGTGGTGCTGGTGCCGCAATTCTCCATCCACGGTGTGGTGTGGGATGACGGCGATATGACCAAGGCTGATGGGGTCGAAGGTGCGGATTCCAATGCGTATGACGGCATTCGTCAGGACGACGAGCCAGGCTTGGAAGGCCAGAAGGTGCGCATTACGCAATGGCGTTTGACCGTGGACGAAAACGGCAAGGAAGAATGGGTGCGCTCGAAGACCTTCGGCACTGATTCGGCAAGCAGTGGCATTGTTGACCATGACGGCAGGCCGGTGCAAACGAAGAACAGTGATTCCGACGAGTTCACCTGTGCTGCTGAAGCAACGCAAGGGTGCATCACGGTGGTGAGAAACAACAATGGCACGCCGGATGATCCTTCCGACGACTGGCAGTCACTCGAGACAATCACTGATGACGGAGCTGATGAAGATCCGAACTCGCCGCAGCAAGGCAAGGGTGATTATCTCTTCGCTAACCTGCCGGTGGCATGGAACGACAATGGCACCATGCGTCTCGTGTCTTACACCATTGAGCTGGTTGAGCTGAAGGACAACTATCGCGCAACGCGTTATCACGCCACTGCAATCGGCGAGAACGGCGAACGTGACTTGCGTCGTGATTCCGACATCAGTGATGGTGCCCCATTCCAGATGCACGATCTGGTTCGTGAGCCCACCAAGAGCGACAATGGTTTGCGCGTTGGTGACAGGATTATCGGCGCCAAGAAGATTGCTGAGAACGATTCGGCTGTCGAGCATGCTACCGACGTTGATCCCTTCGATAGCAACGCACGTTATAGCTTGCTTGAGCTGCAAGATGAGCAAATGCCTGGCGGTGACGCCGGTCAGGTGCGACGCTCGGGCGATGGTGATGACGAGCCTGGCAATGATTCTGCAATCACTGGCGTGGTGTGGAATGACACCGATGGTGATGGCCTGCAGAATGAGCGTTGGCAGGATGCGAATGGCAACGGCGTGTGGGATGCGGGCGAAGAGCTAGCTTCCAGTGAAGACGGTGATGCCAATGCTAATGCTGAGCAAGGCATTGATAATGTTGCTGTGGAATTGGTGCGCTATGTGCCTTCTGATGACGGCAAGTCGTGGGTGGCTGATTCCTCATGGAAGCCAGAAGATCATCGCGTGGCTACAAGCCAAGCCAAGGATTCTCGCGGGCTTGTATCGCACGGCGTGTATCGCTTCGATGATTTGAAGTCACATACAGTTGACAAGACCACCAACAAGGTGACCGTCTACGCTTACCGCGTGCGTCTCGTGGCGCGTCAAGACAATTTGACTGATGAGCAGCGTGAGCAAGGCTGGCAAGCCTTTGACACTTTGCGTGCGCAGTACGTGGTGACAATGCGTGATGCCTCACGCAGCGATGGCACGCAGGACGACACGATTGATTCTGATTTGTTTGCCAGCAAGGATGGTCAGACTGCTGCAGGTGATTTGATGCCTGCAAGCGGCTACCATGTGCTGTTGGCTGACGCGGATGAAACGACAGCTGAAGTCAATCGCATGTCGATTCCAACGCGCGGCATTGACGAGTTTGCCTCTGATGGCGTGACGCAAGTTGGCTCTGCCGATTCCGTTGAGGTTGATATGGCTCATCCGGTGATGGGTCGCTTCGCGGATGCTGGTTTGGCAGATCGTGAGCGTCGTGCCTTGCGGATTGCTGGCACAGTGTGGATGGACGCCAATGGTGACGGCTTGCTAGGTGACGCGGAAACTGAAACCCGCCTCGAAGGCAAGAAGGTCACACTGCGGCGCTGGGTGCGCACCAAGACCACTTCGGATACGGGCGAGACCTCGTGGACGTGGCAGCCGTGGGATGCGTGCACTGTAACTGATGATTCAGATAGCTCGAGCGGTTCAAGCGGCGGCGATAGTGCTGACGGTTCGGACAGTTCTGACAGCTCTGATGGTGCCGATAGTGCAGATTCAGATGCTGCGACTGTGGCTGATGATGCAGCTGATGGTGAAGCTGGTGTCGATGACACGCAAAGTGGCACTGATGTTGATGGTGGCACTGATACTGGTGATACCGACGGCAGTCAACCCGATGATCAGGACGGCGGCTTGCCGCACGGTTCAGTGAAGTCAAATAGCTGTGCAGAGCAGAGCGTGTTGACGGACGCCGAAGGCAACTTCGAATTCACAGGCGAGTTCGCCGGTGTGTTCTCCAATGGTCAAGAAACGCTGCTCGGTTACACGCTGGAAATTGATGGCAGTGAATCGCAGACTGGTGTCGGCGGCTTGCCGTTGACCTTGCTGCAGATGCATTCGCCTGAGCAAGATGCCCTCAATTCCAAGGCGCATACAGCTGTGGATGGAGTGGTGTCAATTGCTTGGACTGAGCAAGACAACGAGCGGACGGCCGAGAGCGACAAGCGCACACTGGATGGCCGCTTCCTGCTGGCTTTGCCGGCAGCGGAAGACACTGGTGAGGGGTATATCACCGATCCGGCCTACGAGGTCGACGGGTTTGACACCTCGCGCGGTGCTGATGAGCCGCGTATGCACGGCGGCTTCCTCTATCCAGACACCAATCCGCAAGGCAGTCTTGAAGGCGTGCTGTGGCTGGATGCGAACGATAACGGTATTCGAGATGACGACGAGTATCCGCTGACTGATTACAAGGTCACTCTCGAGCGCCTGTTGTACGACGCTGATTCCGGCGAGTGGGTGGATGATCCGTCGTGGGATGAAGTCTGCCCAGCTGATAGCGCGAGTGATGAGTCGAAGCGCGGTTTGTGTTGGGCGTTGACTGGTCATGAGAGTGCCACTGAGCCTGATTTGCAAGATGGCGGCTGGTACCGCTTCTCCGGCTTGTCTGCTTCTGTGCGGGACGAGCAGGGTGTGCGTCATCTGGCAGGCTATCGTGTGTCTCTGGCAGGAGCAGAGCCGAAGGCAACTGGTTTCCATGTGAATGGCGCTCATCCGCGTAAGTCTTCAGATTACGATTCGAAGCATGAGGAAGGCTCGCTGGTGTTGTGGGAACGCAACGCATATCGCGCAGTGAGCACAGAAGATGAAGCTGAATCCATCGGGCATGCTGACGCGGGCACCACTGGAATGCCTCCTGTTGCTGTCATCGGCTTGGCTGATGCTGGCTCCCTTGGGTTCGCTGATGTTGGTTCGCTCGGATTCGCTGACGTTGGTGACATTGTGCTCGGCAATACCGGTGGTGCCACAGGATCTGCAGGTGCGTCTGGTTCTGCTGATATTGATGCTGAGGATAGTGATAGCGCCTCTGGTTCGGTTGGCACCAAGGTTGCAGTGGCTCGAATGCAGGGCATAACCATGATTGCTCCACCGGCCGTGCCTAATGCACAGCAGACAGTGCAAATCGACGGAGTTGCCTTCGATTTGTACAGTGCATTGGACGGCGTGCAGCGCGGTGGTGACGCAGGTATTCTGCTCGATGATACGCCACGTCGAGGCGAATATGGGCACCTGCCCTTGACCGGTGTTGGCGTATTTGCTGTAGCTGCGATTATCGTGCTGATGCTCGCCGCTGGCGTGGCCGCGATGCGTGCGCGTCACTACCGCCTGACCGCACAGCGTCCTCCTCGCCGCTAGCGCTGCTAAGAGGATGTCGAGAGGAGTTCTCGACTATGCGACTGCGCCGCTTTGCTTGAAATGACAGTTCACTGCTGTTATTTCAAGCAAAGCGGCGCAGTTGAGAAATTCGCTATCGTTTGGATAGGCATGTGGGCGATAAATATTGCCCTGCTTAAGGAGCTGGCCTTACTGCTTGGGATACATGCGGAATACTTCGCGCGGTTGGGTTTGGATCATGCGTTTCATTACATCGCAGCCCTCGTCAAGTGACAGACGGTGGTCAGCCACGAGACCGGCGACGTAACGGGCGGTGACGCGGCGGTTCATGTCATGGCGGGATGGGATGGAACACAGCGCGCGCGTATCGTCAATAAACCCAGACAGCTTGCCGAAGCCGCAGTTTGGCACAACGCTTGCGAAATAGCGCGATATGGCTTCGGGTTGGTCGAGGAACCACCACGGTGCACCGACGTATAGTGACGGATAGTAGCCGGCAAGCGGCGCTAGCGAGCGTGAGAACACGGTTTCGTCCATCGTGAAGGCCACCAGACGGAAATCGGGATCGTTGCCAAACTCGTTGAGGATCGGCTTCAAAGCGCGAGAGAACTCTGCGCGGGCTGGAATATCGCCGCCGATATCGCGCCCGTACGTTTCAAGGCCGTGCTGATCGTAGCTGCGATACACCGACGGGTGCACGGTCATGATAAGTCCGTCTTCCTTCGCCAGTTGCGCCTGATCGTTGAACAGATGGGCGCGCAGTCGGGCAGCGTCTTCCAAAGCGATGCCACCTTGGAATGCTTGGCTGAACAGGCATGTCGCCTCGTCGTCGCTCAGTCTGGCGGAATCAGTGCTGATGTGGGAGTGATCGGACAATACCGCGCCATGCTCTTTGAAAAAGCGCCGACGCCGACGCATCGCTTCAAGGAAACCGCTGTAGCTGCTGGCATCCACGCCAGCCGCTTCACCAAGCGCGATTGTCTTGTCTCGCCAACCGTCAACGCTCGGTTCTAGGTATTGGTCGGGACGGAATGCGGGGGCTAGTGTCGCAGGGAAATCGGAATCGGCGATGACCTGGTCATGAAGCTTCAAATCATCCACTGGGTCGTCCGTGGTGGAAATAGATTCAATGTTAAAGCGCTTGACCAGTTCCCGCGTTGAGAATTCCGGCGCCTTGAGCATATCGTTGATTTCATCGTAAATATGCACGGCTGTTTCAGGGCCGAACTGCTCGTTGATGCCGAACACCCGTTCCAACGAATCCTCGAACCAATAGCGCATCGGTGTGCCAGCATAGGCCCACCAGTATTTTCCGAACAGCTCGAAGGCGTGCCGAGCCTGTTCGTCGGTGAAATCCCGGCGATTCACGCCAAGATCGGCCAGCTCGACGCCATGCGCATGCATCAGACGTGTCACATAGTGATCTGGCGTGATGAACAGCTCGGTGGGGTTCTTGAAGTGGTAATCGGAAGCTAACCACTCGACGGGCACATGGCCATGCGGGGAGACGATGGGCAAATCTTTGATGGAATCGTACAGGTCGCGGGCCCTGGCGAGCAACTGTGGTTCACTTCCCAGCAAGCGATCTGGGTTTAGTGTGTGCGACATGATGCTCACTTCCTCTTATCGGCGATAATCGGGGCGACCAGTGACAGGCTGTCTTTGCAAGCTTGGGCGACGGCGGCCCAATCGCCTGACTTTTGCGCCTCTGACGGCACAGGGAAGCTACCTCCGATAGCGAACACATTCGGCAAAGCCAAGTATTGCGCGGCGTTTTTCAGATTGACGCCTCCAGTTGGCAGGAAGCTCATTTCAGCGAACGGACCTGCCAGCGCCTTGAGGGTTTTCACGCCGCCATACGCTTCGGCTGGGAAAAACTTCGCGTAACGCAAGCCTCGATCATAGGCTTTTTCCACGTCGGAAGGCACCGCGGTGCCGGGCAACACCATCACGCCGTTGTCGAGCGCCCAATCCACGACGGGCTCATCGAAACTCGGCGTCACCAACCCTAAGCACCCCGCATCCACAGCTTGCTTGGCTTGTTCCACGTTGTGCACTGTGCCAGCCAGCAGCATTACTGACGGCACTTCGTCACGGATACGCTTCATGCCCTCGATGGCATACGGGCTGCGGAACGTGACTTCGGCCACCGGCACGCCGCCTTCTTGCAAGGCTTTGGCAAGTGGAACGGCTTCTTCCACGGAGTGCAACGTCACCAGCGGCACTACTCCGAGTTCGGATAGGAAGGCGATGAGTTGCTCGTGTGTTGTTTGCTCTGTTGTGTGTGTCATGATGCTTGATGCTCCTTTGCTTGTGAATTATTGGCGCTTTAATGCTACCGCTCGTGGACGAGAGATCTATGCTGTGCGCTCGCTGTCGGTTCGGTTGTGTGAAGTCATGAATGCTTCAAGTTCTCTCTTCGTGGGCAATCCTTCGTTGTCGGACACGTGTTGTGTCTGGATGGCTCCGAGCGCGCAACCCCGTTCGACGGCAGCTCCCAGCTCCTTGCCCTCCAACAGGGCGGAAAGCACACCTGCCGCAAAACCGTCGCCGCACCCCACCGTGTCAACCACGTGATCCACTACGAATCCTGGCACATAGATGGATTGGTTGCCGTCAGTGGCATATGCGCCTCGCGGGCCGTCCTTGACCACAACCATTCTTGAACCGTTGTCAAGAAACGCCTGGGCGGTTTCCTCAAGCGAACCAGCACCGAACAGTTCGCGCCCTTCGGCGATGCCAGGCAATACCAGATCGGCATGCGATGCGAGTCTGCGCAGAGTGTTGCGCATGGTGTTTGCGTCATTCCACAGCGCAGGGCGCAGATTTGGGTCAAACGACACGAGCAGGTCGTGCTTGCGAGCTGTGGTGATCAGTTCGTCGCTCGCTTCAAGGCAGGACGGTGACAGAGGTGGGAGAATACCGGTTAGATGCAACACGCTCAGGCCTGTCATGTCGAGGTTGCGTACGAAATCACTATCGATGGTGGAAGCGGCCGAACCTTTACGGAAGTAATAGGTCTTCGGGTCACCTTCTCTTTCCTTGGACTTCATCATAAATCCGGTGGGATGGCTGTTGTCCAGTGTCACCCGCGAGGTGTCCAAGTCGTTGCCGCGCATGAAGTGCATGATGCGCTCGCCCAGAATGTCGTCGCCGAGTTTGGTTGCATAGAGCGGCTGCTGCTCTAGACGTTTCAACCCAAGTGCCACATTGAGTTCGGCGCCGGCCACGGAGGCGTGGAACGCGCCGACTTGGCTGCATGGTCCTTCCTCGCCGGCGGTGAACAGTCCCATTGCCTCGCCGACCAGCAGCACCTTGCCCGGGTGTATTGCAACACTCATGCCTTGCCTCCGTCAGTGAAGGCGTCCCACAGGCCGAGGAGATATTGGATACCGAGCGCGCGGTCATACAGTCCATACCCAGGGCGGGGGCGGCCAGCCTCGGTGTTTTCACTCCACAAATGGCGGCCGTGATCTGGGCGGATGTAGCCTGTGTATCCGGCTTCGGCGTAAGCCTTCATAATGCCCACGGTGTCCACGTCGCCCTCTGAAGCACGGTGCGCCACTTCGCTAAATGAACCGGCCTCATCAAGGAACTTGATGTTGCGCACATGGCTGAAGTGAATGCGGTCCATGAAGGTCTTCACCGCATCGACAGGGTCGTTGCCACGGCGCGAGGAGAAGGAGCCGAGGCACAGGCACAAGCCGTTGTATGGGCTGGGGTTTAAGTCGAGCACGCGCTGGATGCCCTCTTTGGAACTCACCACACGCGGCCAGCCGAACAAATCAAAGGCTGGGTCGTCGGGGTGTACAGCGAGTTTGACATCGTACTGTTCGCAGGCCGGAATCACTGCGTCCAAGAACACCTTGTAATTCTCGTAATACTTGTCGTGATCGATGCCTTGATATGCCTCGATGAACTCCGGCAGATGTGCCAGTCGCTCTGGTTCCCAGCCTGGCATGGTCAGTTTGCCTGCACCGTTGAGAGTTTCGTCGATTAGTGCCTGCGGGTCGGTTAATTGGGCGACTTTGTGTGCATCGTAATACAGTGCGGTGGAGCCGTCTGGGCTGGGATGGAACATGTCGGTTCTCAGCCAATCGAACACCGGCATGAAGTTGTAGGTGACGACTTTCACGCCGGCGCGACCCAGATTCTCGATGGTTCTGACATAATTATCAAGCGCCTCGTCACGGCTTATACCCAGCATGGTTTTGCCGGTTTTGATGGATTCGTGTACGTTGACGGATTCGACCACATCCGCATTGAACGTCTTGGTCACGCCGGCCTTGCGTTCCTTGTCGCTCAGGCCCGTGATGATCTTCATCTCATGCTCGATTTCCTCCGGTGACCACAGTTCGCCCGCCTGCTTGTGATGTAGGCTCCAGACGATGGTCTGCACACCCGGAATCTGGCGGATATCGTTCAGGGAAATGGTGTCGTTGCCTTCTCCATACCAGCGGAATGACATATACATGATGGTTGGTTTCCTTTTCGATGGTTGTATTGGTGGTTGTGCTAGTGGTTGTAGTGATCTAATCCGCTTTATTACAGGCCGAGCGCCTGTTCGATGACGGCGTGCGTGTTGCCGGTCGAGGCTGCGAACTGCGTGAAGTAGTCCACGATCTTGGCCGCCAATGCGGTCTGGTTCAGGTCGGTGCCGAAAATCGAAGCATCGGCGAGAATTGGTTTCAGTACTGCCTTAGCATTGGTCAGATCGCCTCCGAGCGAGAGCGAGGCAAGCGCCGTTTGCAAGTCGGCAAGACGTGGATCGGGGCTGAGCTCAACTTCACTGCCGTCGTCGCGGGTGCCTTTGCCATCACTGCCAATAAGGAGGCGCAGCCAACCGGCGATGGCCAGTGGGATGGCCACCAGAGCGTCGGTGTCAAGCTCGTCCGAAGCGAGATATTTGCTGATAGTTACGCCATAGCGAACAGGGATCTTCTGCGAAGTGTCGGTGGAAATGCGGGCTGGGGTGTCCGGAATATTTGGGTTCGGCACACGCTCTTCAATAACCTGCCGCAAGAACTCGCGCGGGGAGAAAATGCCGGGGTCGCTAACCACAGGAAGACCCTCGCAATATCCGAGGCGCTCCGCCAAGGCTTTCAAATCGGGGTCGGCGATGGTCTCGCTCATGGACGAATAACCCAGCAGCATACCGAATGTTGCCAACGCGGTGTGCAATGGATTCAGGCAAGTGGTCACCTTCATCTCGTCAGCGCGATTAACGGTATCTCGATCTGTCAGATAGACGCCGGCCTTGCTTAAGTCGGGTCGCCCATTCGGGAAATTATCTTCAATGACGAGATACCATGTCGCTTCAGCGTTTGAGAACGGTGCTACGTTGGTGCCTTTGGCGGTATGGATGATGTCAGTGTCACTAAATCCTTTATCTTCAAGCAGCTTGGCTACTGATTGGGCCGGATTGGGGGTGATGCGGTCGATCATCGACAGTGGGAAGCTCACCTTGGAAGGGTTGGATACCCAATCGACGAACTGCTCGCCAACAAATCCGCGCTCCTGCCACAGCTCGGCGAAGCGGCAAATCGAGGAACGGAAGCGGTCGCCATTTTCGGAGAAGTTGTCAGTGCTCACTAAAGCAATTGGGGTGCCGTCAGTATTGAAACGAGCCAGCAGCAGAGCGGTGATCGCACCCATGGCACTAATTGCCGTCTCTGGCCCGCCTTCGATCTCAGGGGAGATCCACGGCAATGGCGTGCCGTCAGGATTCTCGACAGCATAACCCTTTTCGGTGATGGTGACAGTGATGAACTGCAATTGCGGGTTGGTGAACACCTGCTCCAAAGCATCCCAGCTCTCATCGTGCGCGCGCACCGCAAACGCATCGGCTACCGAAGCAATCAGCCGCGAATCGACCGACCCGTCGCCATTCATCACCACTTGCAGACAGCGGTTGACATAAGGGGAGTAGGCCTTGTCGATAATATCGGGGTCAAAGGTTTCAGCCACAAGCACCCCAGCTTCGGTTTGCCCTGCTTCAAGCAGCTCTTGTGCAATTGGTGCATGCACGGCGCGAAACAGGTTGCCAGCGCCGAAATGAAGCCAATAGGGGTGGGCTTTGGTGTTTGTGGCAACCTTGTCTGGGTCGAACGTAGGAAGGCTGATTGAGGCCTTAGCCCACGCATCGGGATTGGTGTGGAAGTCGTCCGTCACATGCATCATCGCATTTCCTCCATCGGTTGATGTGTTGATTTGCTTCAAGCGGTTGCTTTGTAGCTTAGTAATTGAGCGATGTGACACAAAAGGCAATGGCAAATTTTGGCAAAATTATGGTGTTGACTGGTGAAAGAATGCTTGGAGCTTATAGCGATGTGGTGCGGGCTTTGGCGGTGGTGCCCCGCTCTATAAACGTGGAATCAGCCACAATTACCGGCTCACACGTCTGAGCTTCTTCTCTTGCTTGTATGCGCGTCAGTATGAGTTCCGCTGCCTTTTGCCCGATTTCCTGACGATCCATGCGAATCGAGGACATGGTCGGTGTTAACAGCACGTCAACGGGTGTGTCATCGAATCCTGCGATACTCACTTGGCTTGGAACGTCCACGCCGCAATCGCGTAACGCTGCGGCGAAACCGATGGCGATATTGTCGTTGAATGCCAGCACCGAGGAGGTGGGGTTCGCTAGGAACGCTTCGCGGCATCGATATCCACCTTGATACGTGGGAGAAGTGGAGGCGATGCGAGCCAGACGAATTTGGTATTTCGGGCATAATTCCAGCAGATTGCTCCAACGCGATCCGTCCTGCCACGAGGCGACAGGCCCTGCTAGATAGGTAATTGAATCATGTCCGAGGTGTCGCAATCTCGACAGCATCTGATCCAATCCTTTCCTCGGGTCGGACAGGATGGACTGCACTCCATGCACAGGTCGGTTCAGTGCTACCACGGGAAGCATGCTCGCCAGTTTGCGGACGTTGTTCTCGGGAAGCCTCGAAGAGGCGAGGATTACGCCGTCCACATGGTGTTGTGTTAGACGGAGCATATTCTTCTCGATGGATGTGTGTTCTTGGAAGCTCACCACAATTAGGCCGAATCCTTGGTTCAGACAGACCTGTTGGGCGCTGGATATATATGAAGCGTAAATCGGATTGGCGATGTCGGCCACAGTGATGGCAATGAGATGATTGAGGCTGCCGGAACGATGCCACGTTGGTGCAATATTGTCGCGTTGATAGCCGAGTTCTTTGGCAACGCGGAAGATGTGCTCGGCTGTGGATGCGTTGACCCGACCAGGCCTCGCAAAGGCGCGTGACACTGTGGAAACCGCCACTCCACAAGCTTCGGCCACGTCGCTGAGCGTCACGTTTCGTCTGTTCACACGTCACCTCCCTCGCAAGGCTCATACTACCTGTTTGTGGCTGTAGTTGGACAAGATGTTGATTTGTTTGTGGAAAGATTGCTCTGCTTGGCTATAGCTCTGCTTGAAACGACAATGGAGTGGTGCCTGTTTGAAAGACAGGAAAGCGGCTTTGCGGGAAACAAGTGCGGGTGTGCTCGGTGATAATCGTGTGCCAGCTGTACGTCACTTCCGTCATCTACGTGGTGAAACACCACCGCCAACACGACATCGCCTCGCATTCGCAATCAACGTGCAGGCAGTTTGTCAGGCCAGAGTAATATCGTAAGCGGCTACGTGGTCAGATGGCTATCTCATCCGCCACTAACTGAACAGCCGTTTATCGGAAGGGGGATTAAAATGCGTCTGCCAATGAAGAACTGATGTAAAAACAAAATGCAACAGGCGGGGATGGTGATTATCGTCCCCGCCTTTCATAAGAGAGGGAAACATCATGCTTCTAACTTCTCGGACATTGATGGGGCAGTTTGCTCACGATGGACTCGTCCTAGGATTAGGAACAAGACAGACAGTTATAGACAAGAAAGACTCGAGCCGGATCCTAGCCACGCTTCACTGGTTTCTCACTCCTCGCTCGGATGAAGAAGTCAATGAAGCGGTGCAGACTGGAAACATCATTAAGGCTGACGTAGAAAGGCTGGTTGAGTTAAGGGCCCTCATTCGACAGCATGAAGAGGAAACGGATCGTTTCGCTGAAATCTATCTAAAAACGGCACTCTATTATGACCAGATTTTTGGAAACGGTCAGGAGGTGCTGCAGGCATTTCGCGATTACACCTTCTATATCGTAGGAGCCGGTGGTATTGGCAACTTCATGAGCTACGCCTTGGCCATGCATCCTGTTAAAGGACTTTATATCACCGACTTCGATATTGTCGAAGAGTCAAACCTGAATCGGCAGATTCTGTTCACTCAGAAAGACGTGGGGAAGCGCAAAGCTTCCCTATTGTCGGAAAGGCTCAGCTTGCGGAACCCAGAGATTCATATCGAGTATTCCCTTGTGGGAGGGAACGTGGAATCGTTGGATGCAGCACTGTCATCGACAAGAGGGAAGAAGTTTGCGATAGTGTCTGCGGACTCAGAGGGGTTGTTAGCCGAAATAACGCCGGTGTTCGTCAAGCATCAGACCCCATTCCTAAACGTGGGCTACCTGAATGACATATCAACTATAGGGCCGCTTTGGGCGCCGGGTCATGCCTGCCCTCTATGTGGCAACACGCTTTCACTGCTGGCTTCTGAAGTCCCCACTGAATCAGAGAAGCATCTCGATGAGATTAACGACAACTATTCAGCACCGTCCGCATTCCCGAACAATGCGGTGGCGTCGTCGATGGCCATGCTTGATGTCGCATCATTTGTCTCATCAAACTATGGTCTTGTCCAATCATTTGACAAGCGACTTGGATTGACGAATGTCACTTGGGAAAGAATGGAACTTCCAATAAAGCAGGATGTGAAGTGTGAATACTGTGGATGCTAAATGGCCATCGGACTTCCCGAATCAGCTCGTATCTGGAACCCGTGTCTACTATGCGGCTTCGTTCTTGGCGGCGCTTTCTGGCGCATTCCCCCATGCAGTATTGACCCCTATTCTTTTGGCTAAGGGGCTTAGCCTATCACAGATTGCTATGGTGCAGGTTTTCTATTCCTTAGCCGTGTTCCTGCTTGAAGTTCCCTCGGGGGTAGCTGCCGACTCTTTGGGCAGGAAGAATGTATATATCATATCCAAGCTCATCTTGGTAGTGTTTGGCGTCCTAGTTTTTTGCGCTTCCTCACCGGCACTGCTTTGTCTGGCATGGTTTATCTATGGTGTATCCAACGCGCTAGAATCTGGAACAATCGGGAATGAGGCAATTCTTGCGGTGCGGAAATTCTGCCGATTTCACGAACTGAATTCGGGAAAGGTGCTTCACTACCTCGTGCGTGTTGACGCCCGTTGCGAGACCATTGGACTGATAGTCGGAGGCTTGGTTGGGTCTGCACTATACCCCTTCGTCGGTGACGCCCTCTATCTTTGGGTAGCTGCTTCTGCCCTATTCGTTGCTTTGTTTGTTCTTGGCATGTTCCGATTGAATGCTGAGGAGTTCGAGCAAGGGGAGGTGGAAATCCCTGCAGCTGGGATGCAAATCACAGATTTATTCCGCGACACCATCCGAGATGCTATTGTCTGCCTTAAAGACGCTTCCATTCGCAGGATAATTCTTGTCATAGCTGTGACACAGATTTTTTTCCAAGTACATTTCCAGTTTTGGCAAGCCTATTTTTTAGCAAAAGGCATTGAATCAAAATATTTTGGTATCGTCTACGTCGTTTTCCAACTCATCTCCGTGTTAGTG
>CAVFKU010000014.1:0-28492 GCA_963623245.1 Parabacteroides merdae | reverse complement strand
ACCCAGCCCTCGGTTCGTCCAGGCGAACAGCACCGGCAGTGCGCCGCCGATGTAGGTGCCCAACATGGGAATGAACTGCGAGACCACGCCGCAAAACAGAGCCAGCGGCAGCCAATAAGGCACCTGCATGATGATCAGGAAAATCGCAGTAAAGAATGCGTTAAGCACCGCCAAAATCGTACGCGAAAACAGGAAGGATGAAATCTGATCCTGCGTGACAATCCACACCATCAGAAAGCGGCGCTGAGTTGCGGGAGCCATCCACTGGCAGAATGAGCGACGCAATCTTGGGCCAGCAGCGGAAATGTAGCAGGTGATGGTCAATACGATAGTCAAGTCAAGCAGGAAGGAGAACAGCCCACCGAGCGTGCTCACTGCTTGACCAGCAAAATTAGTAACCCACGAAGTTTGCAGATTCTTGATGATTTCCGTGCCAAGACTGCTCATCTCGGGCAGTTGGAACGTGGTGCGTTGCGCAATGAAGTCACTCACCTGCTCATACAGCGTAGGCAAGCCTGACACCATGCCGACCATCTGCTGAACAAACAGGTTGCCGAACATGGTGAGCAGCACAGCCACTACCACGCACACCAGCAAAATTGCAACAATAGAGGCAACAACACGCTTCCAGCCGTGGCGAATCAGCGCCAACACCATCGGCTCAACTGCAAGCGCAAGAAACAGCGCAATAACGATGTCGTATATCAGATAAGCGACCTGCCCCCACGAGCGCCAACAAAACGCAAACGCAATGATGGCAATAGCCACAAACAGCAGGCCGCGCCCAAACCATTCGGGAGGACGGCGTGGGTCTCCCTTATCAGGGAAAAGAGTGCCGAAATCCCACCGTTGCTCCTGCTGCGCACTGTCGTAACGTTCGCTCATGAGACCCCATTGTAGCGGTCAGGTGTGTACGCCCACCTGCCTATTGTTGAGAATATGCTGAACGTCTCAATTATCATCCCTACATGGAATGAGGCGGAACGTATCACGGATTGCCTAAGCAATGCGGTTCGTCAAACCGTTATCCCCTATGAAGTTCTGGTGGTCGACAATCGTTCTACCGACAATACCTGCGACATTGTTGAGCAATTCATAGCCGAGCATCACCAAGCGCCAGTTCGCCTGTTGCATCAAGATGATGAACAGGGCTTGATCCCTACGCGCAATTTCGGTTTGAATGCAGCCACTGGCGATGTGCTGGGACGTGTGGACGCCGACTGCATGCTCAAGCCTGATTGGGTTGAAGTTGTGTCGGACTTGTTTAGCGAAGACCCTGACGCTATGGGCGTCACTGGACCGGTGACTTATTACGATATGCCAGCGCGACGCGTGAGCCTCAAGGGCGACGACCATGTGCGCCGCCACACCTACCGTGCCGATGACGGGCAGGTGCTGCTGTTCGGCTCGAATATGGCGCTGCATGCAAGTGCGTGGCGCACGGTGGCCGACGAGGTGTGCCGAGACAATGCGGACGTGATGCATGAGGATGTGGACGTGTCACTGCATCTGTTAAGCCACGGAATGAAGACGGTGTATTCGCAAAGCATGATCTGCGGCATTTCGGCGCGGCGCATGGACACCTCGTTCAAGTCGTTCCACGCCTACATGAAGCGGTTCCACAACACCTTCGAAGCGCATCCCGAGCATTGGCGCAAGCGCAAGTCGGAGCACACGATGTATGCCATGTATCCGTGGTTGCACGCGCTGTATCCGATGTATCAAAAGCTTCTTGAAGCGCGCGACATCAACCCCGCTGAACGCATGTGGTGGAACGAACAAATGCAGCTCGCCGATAGCGTCGATGAATGTTAGATGCCGACGTTCGATTGCGAGATGCTTTTCAGCAACAAGAAGTTCTGCGATCCTGAGAGGACGTATTGGCCGAGCTCGTTGCTACTGTCAATAACGCCCTGCATATAGGAGAACAGTTCCGGCACATGTTGCACCTCGTCAAGAATCACCCGCGAATCGTAACGCGAGAGAAACGAGCGGGGATCCTCCCGCGCCGCTTCTCGAACATCCACATCTTCCAGCGGCACATAGCGATATTGCGGAAATGCTTCTTTGACCAACGTGGATTTGCCGCTTTGCCTCGGACCAGTGAGTGTCACCGCAGGGAACGTCTTTGCTAAGTCACGCAGCTTATCCGCCATAGCCCGTGGAATCATAGCAAAACTCCTTATATTGTGCGGTTTTCCAACATCTAACCCATGAATTACATAAATGTTTAGCGCATACAAAAACCGCCGTCTCCGTAAGGATACGAAAAACGGCGGTTTGGATATCGCTTAGACCGACACTAAGTCAGTCAGCAACAAACTCACTGCACCTGGGCGCGAGCAATCTTGCCAGTGAAAGTCGCCATATCGGCGTCTTCGTCCTTCTCATTATTCCAAGAGAACATGGCGCGCAGCTTCGGGCCGACGGTCTCGATGCGCACATTGCCATACTCTTCCTGCAGAGCCTTGAACTTCGGAGCGCCAGCATCCTGATCGTCAATGAACTCCTTGGCGAAGGAGCCATCCTGAATGCGCTTCAGGTGGTACTGCATGCGCTCGCGCACATGCTCGTCGATGCAAGTGTTGACATAATCGCCATACTGAGCGGTGTCAGAGCAGGACCAACGATCCTTGTTCAAGCCACCTTCATTCATCAGGTCGACAATCATCTTCAACTCGTGGCACACCTCGAAGTAAGCAATCTCCGGCTGATAGCCAGCATCAGTCAGCACCTCGAAGCCCATCTCGACAAGCTTGTTCACACCACCGAGAAGCACGTTCTGCTCACCGAACAAATCCGTTTCGGTCTCTTCCTTGAACGTGGTCTTAATAGCACCAGCGCGCAGAGCACCCAACGCCTTGGCGTACGCGAGGCACAAATCCCAGCCATCACCGCGAGGATCCTGCTCAACGGCCACAACCACCGGCACGCCACGGCCGGCCGCGTATTCACGGCGCACGATGTGGCCCGGGCCCTTCGGAGCGACCATGAAGACCGGGTGATCTTCGCTCGGCTTGATGTAGCCGTAATGAATGTTGAAGCCGTGGGCGAAGGCGACAGCCGCGCCCGGCTTAATGTTGGGCTCGATGTCGTTGGCCCAGATGGTGCGCTGGTACTGATCGGGGGCGAGGATCATGATGACGTCAGCCTCGGCAGCAGCTTCAGCCACGGACTTGACTTCAAGACCCTGCTCCTTGGCGAACTCAACCGACTTGGAAGTCGGACGCAAGCCCACCACCACGTCAACGCCGGAATCACGCAGGTTCAGCGCGTGAGCATGACCTTGCGAACCGTAACCGATGATTGCAACTTTCTTGCCTTCGAGCACGGAAAGATCGGCGTCGTTTTCATACCAGATTTGTGCAGCCATTCGTTGGCACTCCTTATAACTTATATTTCTTAAGATGGGCACGGCTAGAGCCATCCTTAAAGTATCCACGTTGTTGTGCGGATGCGTTGTCGTTTATCTTTGCGAGGGATTTTGTCCCTCGAAACCGAGCACCATCCTACCGGCACCGCTCCCCTGAAAGCGCTTGCGTCCACAACGTGAGCCAATCACGCCAACAAGTCCAGCTATGATTCATCCAACACAAACGCCCGTCGGCGCTGGCCTCGCTAGCGGGTGGAATCAGCCGGGACAAGGGTGACGGGAACGATCTGATCGGAAGACCGTGAATGCAGCCGTCCCGCGATTGCATCGTTCATGCACTGCGCAATGGCGGCGGCGATGCCATCAAAATCCTGACGCACGCAGGTCAGACGCTTGCCAGCGGCTTGTGCGAACAGCGTGCCGTCATAGGCGATGACCTGCACATCGGACGGAACGTCGATGCCCTGGCGCAACGCCTGTTGCACCATGAACGCGGCGAGCACGTCGGAGCCAACCACGGCATCGGCGTCGGGCCAGCGTCGCAACACCGTCTGTGCGGCCGTCTGCAACGCGCCGAGTTCGTACACATTGCCGGCTTCAAGATAATCGCAACGCACGCCGGCCTCGACCAACATCCGCTCGACGGTGAGGTAATAGCGCACGGTGGGGAATGTGGTGTGCTCGCCCGTGGCGGCCGGACTGTCCGCACGGTCGTCGAATTGCGCACGGAGTCCGCCCACCAACACGGCATGGGACACGCCGGTATCGAGCAACAGCTTGCCGATCAATGTGCCGCCTTCAACGTGGTCGGAATACACGGAAGGGATACTCGAGCCGAGTTGCCGGTCGAAAGCGACGACCGGCCTGTCGATGGAAGTCCAATAATCGGCGTCATGCGCGGTGTGCGCGGCCATGACGATGCCGTCCATCATGTGACGGCGCAGCATATCCACGTATTCGGCCTCGCCGGTGTCGCAATCGGCGGTGGAACATAGCATCACACGAAAGCCATGACGCGCGAATTCACGTTGCAGAGCCGCAGTGAGTGTGGCGAAGAACGGGTGACTGATGGTGGGCACGATAACGCCGATGATGCCGGTGCGGTCGTGATAGAGATTCCGGGCCAATTCGTTGGGCACATAGTTGAGAGCAGCCATGGCCGTCTCAACTTTGGCGCGCATGTCGGCGGACACATAACCGGTATTGTTCACCACCAAAGAGACAGTGCTTAAGGAGACACCTGCCTTGCGGGCCACATCGCGCATTCCCACCATCTGCTTTACGCCCCTTAAGCCTCTCGTAAACCGTTAAGCCTTCGCGTCTCTACTATTTATGCAAGAACACAGCGGCTATAAGCGCGCAGACAATAGCGGCAGGAAACAAGGCGATATACCCCAACGACGAGGCGAATACCGTAACAACGCACGCACCCAACAGCGCCCCCAATATCAGACCAAGTGGTTTAGCGAGCGCATAGAAGCTGAAATCACGGGCGGCGTTGTGCGAATCAGGCAAAGCGTCAACCACCAGCGGCTGCACCAACACGTCATACAATCCCAATGCGAAGCCCGATACCAGCGAAAAGACCATTAAGCTCTTTTCTCCACCAATCAACACGATTGCCATACCAGCTAACAGCCCGAGAATATACAGCGCGCAAGTCAGCGAGGCCGCGATACGCGAATTGCGCCAGCCGACACCTTCCATGGACTTATCTACAATCACACCGCCGCAAGCTGAAGCGAGCGCAGTCCCAGCAAACGAAGCAATAGACAACAACATAATCAACGTGCCAGAGGGCAGGGTAAAGGGAGCTGCAGTGAATTGCGGGGTGTCGCCGTACACAGCAAAACGAACGATATACCACAAGAAAATGCCCGTAAGCGAAGCGGATGTCATCATGAACAAGCGCGAAACACACAGACGCAGAAACGGGCGCGTCTTGTCACCGTGCGACCTGCGCATGACAGCGTACTGCTCGTTCCAATTGATGCGCGAATGAGGCTGTTCGACACTGGAAGGTTCATGAGGCCACACCAGCACTGTCACCACACCTGAAATAACAAACAACACTGCAGCACATGTGAACGGAGTGGAGGGGCTGAAGGCAATGGCCATGCCGCCAATCACACCGCCAGCCACCTGACCGACCAGCACGCCCATAGCATGCCAGCGTTCCACCATGTCGCGGAACTTATCGGGCACGCGCTCGGCAATAGCTGCAGCAAGCGGCGCGGCAAGCATTGCATAAGCAAATTGCAACATCACCCAGAACACAGCAAGCACCACAACATTGCTCAGTGCACCCAAAACCAGCGTGACCAGTGCGGCGAACACTCCGCCCGCAATCAGCCAAGGCGTGCGCCGACCTAGAACGGCGGAAGTGTGGTCAGACAATGCGGCGACGAATGGCATGAATGCCATTGAAGCGATGGCACCAAGCATAGTAATCACAGCCAGTGGCACCACTGGGGCACAACCGATGTTCTTGGAGGATATCGAGAGCGCCGTGTCCAGCCCACACCCCTTCGCCACCTGATTGGGGATAGCTACCACATTAAGCATCATCCAAGGCGCAGTGGTGAGAACAGCCGCCACGGCGAACCCCCATTTCAATCGCACCACATCACGCTTGGATGGGCGCTGACCGTCTGCGGAAACCATCGGGTCACGCATGTCAAGGAATGACGAGGAATAATCTGGCACTGCGGCATCGACTGCTGCGGCAGCCAAGGGCACCGAGCCTTGCGCGGTTAAACGGGCGGCCTGCGCCACGGGCTGTTCGGTGGAAGCCTCAGGCGGTAAACGATGATCCTCAATGGCTAGTCGAGCGACAGCAGCCTTGTCTTCTGGGCTGAGCGCTTTCTCGTAATCAGGCCGATCATCAATACCTGGACGAACATATGGTTCAAGCACAATTTCTCCTCGCTCGCACACAGCCGCGCCACCTCGCTACGCAGCTACGGACAGCCTGTTTTCACACCCCCTAAGAATATGTCAAGGGGCGTATCACAAACCGTGTTGCAATACGCCATGACATCACCGCAACAAACAAACCCGCCTTAAGAGACAACAGGAGTATTGGCGATCAAATCATCGCTGGTATGCTCGCCGGCCGCGTCCTTCCAAATGAGCCGAACAACTGACGTGGTGTTACTCACGCCCAGCCCGCGCCCAGGCTCGAAGGTAAGCGAAGCGGATGTTGAGACTCCTTCCCAAGTGAAGGTGATGCGCTCGTCACCCTCCAGCTCGTTGCGAAACTTGGCCAAGGCATTCAGGGCCTTGACCACCGGACGAGCGAGGTTTTCGTCAATTTCGGCGGTGGAGTAATAATGACGGTTGATGTCGCGGCCGTTGTTGGTCTTGCGCAACAGCTCCATATCGTTGCGCCCTGCGAGCGCGCCCACGTAATAGACCTGTGGCACGCCTGGCAGGAAGAACTGCACAGCGCGGGCAGCGATGTAATGCTGATCGTTGCAGCCGAGCGCCGAATAATAGGTGCTATTGACCTGATAGAGGTCGAGGTTCGAGGCGGCAGCACCGGTGGCGGCTTGCGATTCGCCGTTGGTGTTGGCATGAATAGTGTTGACGAGAGCATCCACCTCTTCGTCCTCCACTAAGCCCTTGAGCGACCGGTCGAGCTGGTCGGAACCAATGTCGATCACGCCGATACCATCGTGCGTGTCAAGCACGGTGACGGCATTGTTTGGGCGAATTTCAGCCCAGTGCATCACCGGCTGAACATGGCCAGTGAACAGCGAATGCAACAGCAATGGCGGCAGTGCGAAATCATAGACGCGATCCACTTTCGAAGCGATCTCAACCTGCTTCTTGTAATACGAGTGGACTTCGATAAGAATCTCAAGGCCACGCTTGACGCCCTCTTCGCGCAAACAGGAAATGAGCTTGAAGGTCTTGGGCGTCATGAAGCAGCTGGTTCCAGCCTCCTTGGCTCCATAACCGACGGCGTCAAGGCGAATGTAGCTGACGTGAGAAGCGGCCATCTGGTCGAAAATCGACATCAGATATTCCCAGCCCTTGTCACAGTCGGTGTCGATATCAACCTGCTGTGGAGTGAAGCTCACCCACACCAGGCGCGTTTTGCCTGCAAACTTATAGTGCGTAAACGGCAGACCTGGGCGCGGGCGATAGATGCCGGCCAGATCCTCTTCGGTGGCACCGTTTGGGAAGACGGAACTCATGGTCAGGAACATCGGGTAGTACTCGGACTGCTCGCCGTTGGCCAGCACATCTTGGAACTGCTCGGATTGCCAGCTCATGTGGTTGACGATGGCATCAGCCATGATGCCGTGGGTCTTGGAGAGCTCGGCCACGTCGTCCCAGCTTCCCAGACGCGGGTCAACCTTGGTGTGGTCGATGGGGTCGAAGCCAGCATCCGCCCCGTCGAATGGAGTGAAGAACGGCAGAATGTGCACGCCGTCATACACACCGTCAAAGCGGGTGCGCAGCATGTCACTCATCGACTTGATTGTGCCTTCACCAAGGCGATCCGCGTAGGTAATGAGCTGAACTTTGTTCTTCATACGTAAAACTCCTTTGTCCTATATCGAACCGGTTCGATATTACCGCAAAGCCCACATCTTCCGCAATTCACAACGCGTGTCGAACAAACCTACAGCAGCACGGCAAACACATCAGCCCATATTCTTGCCTCACCACAAGCAACCCCACCCAGCCCCCATCATCAGCTCTTTTTCAGTTTCCATCAAGGCGTATATCAGCGAGCAGCAAGACAGCGCGCACAAAACTTGGCATAGTGTTTTAGTGTTAAAAATATCCGTTTGACCAAAAGCAGAGGACTGGAGAAACAGCGAATGTTCGTTCTCACCAACGCTTGGCGTGCTGTCATGCAGTATCGAGCGTATTCTATATTGACTGCGCTGGTAGCACTTGTTATTTCATTCACCAGTATCGTCTCGCTAGCAATACTGAATGAAAACACTGATGCACACGGAGCTGACTACGAGGCACAAAGTACCACTGCTGTTATTCGGCCGAGCAGCAAACTGCAATCCAAATTTAAAGGCGACGACGCAGCAAGCACCACCTCGCACTATCTGTCGATTGATGACTACACCCCGTTCGCAACAGCCGCGCAAAATAAGCAAGTTTCATACGATTACACGATTATTGAAACGCTGCCAGTGCGCCAAAGCAACGTGATCAAAGCAATTCCTGGCACGGACGACCAGAACGCGGACAAAACTGGTGGCGAACTGCTATTACGAAGTCTCTATGATGCCGAAGCCATCAAAACCAATGATTTGGGAACGTTCAACGTCATTAAAGGTAAGAGCCTTAAGTACACTGACACCTCAGCCACAGGCGCGCTAATTTCCAAAACATTGGCCAAAGAGAACCAACTGAAAGTCGGCTCCACATTCACCGTAGGCAATCCAACCGACGCCTCGATAACATACGATTTCACCGTGCGGGGCATTTACGAATACACGGATAACGCCGGCCAGAACACACCCAAGCTCGCCAAAGACAACCGCGACAATGTGATCTACACGGCGTATGCCACCACATATACCTATGGTCTCAGCCAGCAGGAAGACACCGAGAGCACAGAAAACACATGGGCAACACCGCAGTTGGACGTGGTATTCTCACTGTCCAGCCCGTCCGATTACGAGAAGTTCGTCAAGCTGGTAAAAAAAGCCGGATTGCCAAAGGGGTATGAGATTTCCTCGCCATCGCTGACCAGCTACAACCTGTCAATTGAGCCACTGGAACATGCGGCTGGTGTGACGCGCATAGCACTGTGGACACTGTGGACAATTGGCGGCTTGATGTTGCTGGCACTTACCGTGGCTCGCGCATGGCTGGCACGCAACAAAGAAATCGCTATGGGTTTGATTGTCGGTGTGACCAGACCGCGTCTTGGATGGCAGTTTATGCTGGAAACTTTCATACTGACGATTGCGCCAACGGCTATTGGTTTGCTAGCGGGAGGTTTCAGCGCCAGTGCTATCGGTTCAGCACTAGCTGACGGCCATGCTACACCCGTTGCGTCTGGTGTCGTCTGGAACACGATTTGGGGTGCGTTAGGCGCAATTGCGGTGCTTGCGATTGTGGCAATGCTGCGTCCGGCGACGTTCCGCGCACACAATCTATTCAAGCCGGCTGTACATACAACGGAGGTGGAAGCATGAGTGAGATGGACGCCGTGGACTTGGAAGACAACTCGGAAGACAACTTGGAAGTCTTGGAAGAGAACTTGGAAGTCAACTTGAACACCAACTCTGAAGTCAACTTGGACACCAACTCGGAAGTCAACTTAGAAGTCAACTCGATGGACGAGCTGGTGGACGCTGTTAAGATTTCCGCCGCCGAAGAAACGGAGCTGCAGTCAGTGTCGTTCGACATCGAATATGACGATGACGACGAGCATGACAACGATGAGCCTGACAATCATGCACTGCTCAAGGCATACCCAACGTTCTCGCTCAGCCATGTCACCACCACGGATCACAGGTCCGGCCGCCATGTGTTGGAAGACACATCAATGGCATTCTATGCCGGTTCGCTGTACGCCGTACAAGTGCTTGACGACGAAGAAGACGCTGAACAACGCGCCACACTGATGGCTGTGCTCACCGGCTTCCAACAACCAACTTCAGGCGCAGTAATGACAAAAAGCTCAAATATCACAGAGCTAGAAATAAGCGACTTGCGCGGCCATCGGCTGGGTGTAGTGACACAGCGTTATGCAGTGCGAGACGACTTGGACGCCGAAAGCAACGTGCTCTATGCAATGAATGCTTCCGATCGTACCTTCTTGAAACCTAAGCCAGTGATTGCACGCGAACTGTTGAACCGCGTGGGCTTCAGTGAAGCAACAACAGGCACCGAAGTAGGAGGTATGTCACTGCTGGAACAGCGCCGCGTAGCCATCGCGCGTGCACTATCTTGCGAGGCAGAGACGCTGATTCTTGACGAGCCAACCAAAGGGCTTAATGAAGAAGACACTGCCACACTGCTCAAGTTACTCACGTCAATCGCACACGATCGAAAGCTCAAGCGCGCTGTGATTATCGTCACCAGCAACAACGACATTGCCTGTGCTGCCGAAGAGATGTATGAGCTGTAGCTTAACCAGCCAATGGCGCCCGATCACTTAAGGACGTATGCTATTGCAAGGCGAAAGCCTTGCGAATAAGAAACATCTTCAGCCACGCGGTGCCACCGATGCCAAACACGATATACAAAAGCGGCATCCAAACAACTGCTCCAGGCAGCGCCACAGCCAAGGCAATGGGCACAATATCCAGCATGAAACAGGCAAAAGCCACCAGCGGCTTCATTGCAGCCAATCGCGCTGATTGCCTAATTTGCGCAACAACACCAAGGTCGCTACGCCCGCTCAGTGGCAACACGAACGCCAATATCATGCCAACCAGCACGATGACAGACACAGTGATGCCGTAGATCACTGACACAACATCGCCTGACTGACGTGACAAATGCCACAGGTCAAAAATAGCTACACTCCACACGCACGCAAGAACTAGCGTCAACAACAGTGCAGTGCCGATTCGTCGGGTGAACGCAGCCCAGAACCCGCGAAAAATACCGTTGTCACGCCCCTCTTGCATGGTTCGTGCCACCTCACAGGCCGCCGCGCTCGACGCCCCAATGGTGACCAGCGGAATCGAGCAAACGAACCACGCCACAGACAACATGGCAAGATCAGCAACAACACTCATCACTTCGTTGTACGTATTATCTGCTTGGAAGAATCGTGAAGCCATGCGCGCCCCCTAATATAACCAGTCAATAAATTCACGAGCCGTGCCGCCTTGCTGCGTGTTAGCCGCGATGCCAATCAGCACAGCGGAATCACCCGAAGTAAAGGCACTCCACCTTTTCGCTGTACGCAATGTTAGCCCGTATGGCTTCGACGCGCCCTTTGCTGTTCCCGAAACGCTTGGGTCATCGTCATGCGCGTTACTAAACCCATTGAATGAAACCATCGAGCTGGCAAGTTTGGTTTGCTGGGTCTTATTCAATGAAGATTTCAAGTCGGCTAAATAGCCATATCCCGCCAACTGTTGGAACATAGTGCGTGGAGCAACAATCACGTCGATTTGCTTGGTGGCAAGCATGGTTTGCAGTTTGGACAAACCATCTTTGCTGGTGTCGAAATAGCTGTCGATAGTAACATCTTGCCCAAGTTTGTTGGCAAAACGCTGCTGCATGGTTTGCGCCTCGGAGATGCTAATAACGCCATCAAGCATGGCCACATAGAGTTTCGGCCTGCTGTCCGGCGTGATAAAACGCGCCACAAGAAACGCTACAAGCGCGATGACTGCGAGTGCGGCGACGAGCGGTACAAGGAAATGCTCGCGGAAATATGCCGGTTTGGCATTCAACGGCAGCTGATTGAAGACAGCGAGCTTGGATTCATGCGCATGTTCAGGAGCGTTGGAGAGCGTTTCGACAGCTTCACGCTGTTCATCAGTCAGCTTCATTGCGACCATATGTCACCTCGCTCGTTGCGCCCTTGCCAGTATGTGGTTATGTCTTTGCTTGCGTGTGGATGGGTTGGCGTCTGCACAATATCGACGCGGCTGAAATCAGTACGACCGCAACTTGTACACTACCCACCCACTCAAGCGCAAAGCCGACACGGCCGCCACTTGTTCTACTTAACCGCTTAATATATACTGCTATCAGTAAAAAGTCAACAATACTGCAGTGATGCAGAACACCTTATACCTGCGCTTAACAACCATACGGGATAACCGTGAAGGAGACAACGATGTTCGATCAGGGAGCACATTTGACATTGCGCCGCGACGGCGTGTGCGTGGTACTCAAGACGCCCGCCAACGGCATGCCCGAAGTGGAGTATTGGGGGCGTGATTTCGCGGTGGCTGGCGATGAGGCCACGCTTGCGCAACTCGATGCCATAACGATGAAAGTCACCACACCAAAGGAGAAGCCCGACGCGGCTTTGCGCCCCTCCCTGTTGCCGCAGGGAGCCGAGGCGTTCGCCGGACGACCGGGGCTTGAGGCTCATCGTTCAGGCGTGCCGGTGTTCGTGCGTTGGACGAAGGTTGATGTGGCCACTTGCAGCCAGGGCGGTGAGACAACTTCCGCCACCATCAACGCCCAAGACGATGTCAACGACGTCGCCCTCGAACTGACGCTCGCGCTGCAGCCGGGAGGCCTGATCACCATCGTTCAACAAGTCACCAATACGCGCGAAGGAGGCGATCCGCTGACGGTCAACTGGCTCGAATCCACGTTGCCCATGCCCAAGCTGGTCGACACACTCACGCAATTCACTGGCCGCTGGCCTTTGGAAAAGCAGCCGCACAGCGCCGCACTGCCGGTCGGCTCCGTCACCCGCGAATGCCGACACGGCAAAACCGGCCACGAAAGCCCGTGGATGTTCATCGCCTCCAAGGGCGAGGCGCAATGGGGCGAAGGCGAAATATGGGCCTGTCACCTCGCATGGAGTGGCAACCAGACCTATCGCCTCGACAACCTGCCCACCCATGAGCCGCTGATCGGCGCGGGCGAACTGCTCGGGCCGGGCGAAATCCGGCTCAACGCCGGCGAGCGCTACGTCACGCCGCAAGTCTGCTTCTCCTACTCCCCCGCCGGCTTGGACGGCATGGCCGCGCGCTTCCATGATTGGCTGCGCTCCCTGCCAACGCATGTGAATCCCGCAGCCAAACCACGCCCGTTCACACTGAATACCTGGGAGGCCGTGTATTTCGACCACAACGAAGCCACGCTCACGAAGCTGGCCGACCGCGCCGCCGAAGTCGGTGTGGAGCGTTTCGTACTGGACGACGGCTGGTTCCACTTACGCCGCGATGACACCAAGGGTCTGGGCGATTGGGTGGTTGACGGCAAAGTGTGGCCCAACGGTCTCGATTCCCTGGCCAAGCATGTGCACGACCTCGGCATGGAGTTCGGTTTGTGGTTCGAGCCGGAAATGGTCAATCTCGACTCCGATTGCGCACGCGAACACCCCGATTGGATTCTCGCCGCCCCTGAGGCCGTGCCCTATCGAGAGGATGTCTCCTATCGCACGCAATACGTGCTCGATCTGGCCAACCCGCACGCCTACAAGCATGTGCACGACCAGATGGCCGCGCTAGTGGGTCAATTGGGCATTGATTACATCAAGTGGGATCACAACCGCGACGTCACCGAACCGGTGCATGACGGCCGCTATGGCTTGCATGAGCAGACACTGGCGTGCTATCGCCTCTTCGACGAGCTCAAGACCGAATTCCCTTCCCTTGAAATCGAAAGCTGCTCCTCGGGCGGCGCACGCACCGACGCAGGTATTCTGCAGCACGCCGACCGCATCTGGGCTTCCGATTCCAACGACCCGCGCGACCGCGTGGACATTCAGCGATACACCGAACTGGTGGTGCCGCCCGAAATGATCGGCGCGCACGTGGGCCCCTCACCCGCCCACTCCACCTGGCGCGCCACCGATGTGAGCTATCGCGCGGCGATCTCACTGGAGGGTTGCTCCGGTTTCGAGTGGAATATTCTAGAATGCTCTGATGAGGAGCTGCATTCGCTAAAAGCGTTCGTTGCGCTGTATAAGCAGTTGCGCGGATTGCTACACACCGGCCGTGTGATGCACGCCGATTTCATCGATCCGGCATGGCGCGCACGTGGCGTGACCAGCCACGACGGTACACATGCTGTGTGGGTGGTGGCCACCGTCACCAATCTGCGCGACAAACTTCCCGAGCGTTTGCGCGTGCGCGGTCTCGACGCCTCGCGCACATATCGCGTTCGTTTGCGTGACGAGATTGGCGAGCCGAGCTGGGGTTGGGAGACACCGCAGTGGATTGGCGCCGCGCGCGATGGCGGGTTCGAGGTGAGCGGCTTGCTGCTTGAGAACGTCGGCTTGCAGCTGCCGCCGCTGTGGCCCATGCAAGCCGTGGTGCTTGAGTTCGAAGCTATCTGATGAGCATGCTTACTCAGGCAAGAACACGTCCAGAATGATAAGGTGAGCATGAAGGAACAACGCCGTTCTCGTTCGTTATGGGACTTAACACCAGCATGCAACTAAGCAGCCAAATCTGTTATACAACGAAAGGACTATTGAAATATGAGCATCGATAATCCCAAATACCAGCTGTCAACCGCCGAAAACAAGGCATTCCTCGATGCCGCGCGCGACGATCTGCTGAACTTCGGTACACGTTTCCCTTCCCCTGACGGCAGCTCTTATTGGCTGGGCGACGACGGCACCCCGTGGGCGGATCGCAACCGCGCCACGTGGATCACCTGCCGCATGACCCACGTCTACAGCCTCGGCGCATTCGTCGGTTTTCCTGGCGCTGAAGAGCTTGTGGACGCGGGACTGAAGGGGCTTACCGGCGCGCTGCATGACGACGCGAACGACGGTTGGTATCCCGAAATCACACCGTCAGGAGGCTTCGCGCCGACCAAGCAGTGCTACGCGCACGCCTTCGTGTTGCTCGCCTCCTCCTCGGCTACGCTGCTCGGGCGCCCAGGTGCGGCCGAACTACTGAAGCACGCGCAGGAAGTATTCCTCGACAAGTTCTGGGATGATGAAACCGGCCTGTCCGTGGACACCTGGAACACCGAGTTCACCGAACTTGACCCATATCGCGGACTGAACGCCAATATGCACTCGGTCGAGGCGTTCCTTGCCATGGCCGACGTGACGGGCGAAGAGGTTTGGCGCGAGCGCGCCGGGCGCATCATCAGCCATGTGATCGGCTGGGCCGAAAGCAACAACTGGCGCATCCCCGAGCACTTCCACTCCGATTGGTCGCTCGACCTCGAATGCAACCGCGAAAAGCCGGATGACCAGTTCAAGCCCTACGGCGCCACGCCGGGGCACGGCATCGAATGGGCGCGCCTGATCACCCAGTGGGCGCTGAGCACCCACCGCGACGACAAGGCGACGGCCGCGCCGTATATCGAGGCTGCCGAGCAGCTGTTCAACCGCGCTGTAGAAGACGCTTGGAATACGGATGGCGCACCCGGCCTGGTTTACACCACCGATTGGGGCGGCAAGCCCGTCGTGCATGATCGCATGCACTGGACGCTCGCGGAGGGCATCAACACCGCCGCCACACTGGCGAAGGTGACCAGCAAGGCCGAATACGCCAAGTGGTATGCTACCTTCCTTGATTACGCGAACAGCACGGTGATGGATCACGTCAACGGATCGTGGTTCCACCAGCTCAACCGCACAAACCAGCCGATCGGCACCGTGTGGCCGGGCAAGTCCGACCTCTACCATGCTGTTCAGGCCATGATGATCCCGCTGCGCGAGCCGAGCTTGTCCATCGCCGTAGCTGCGCGATCGTAATCATCCCGACGTCGCAACTCACAATGTGAGACACAATGGGCTTTATTTCAGCACAAAAGTGCTGAAATAAAGCCATTTCTGATGTCCCATACAACAAAAATTCCTAAAAATCAAGACTGTTTTTCTTCTTTGTTCCGCTTTATTGTTATCGGCGATACAGGTAATGCGAGAAGAAGAGGACTGGGAACATGCTGTGTTGCGCGGCGCGAACATCACAGAGCAATACTCTGGCCACGAACCGCCGTTTCAGCCATATACTTGGCCGCAGCTTCGCGCAAGTTGCTGCCATAACCGCGGCAATACTGATGGCATTGCTCGTCTGTGCCGCACCCACAGCCCTCGCCGCAGAGAGCAATACAAACTTCAACAGTTGGACAGCAGTCGCACAAAACATCAAACAGCAATTGTCGAAGGGCCAAAGCGACTATCAGGCCGGCAAATATTACGAGGCATACACCGCCTTCCAAAATGCGCATTACATCGGCTACGACGCCTCCAATTTTTCCAAAGCCACCAGCGGCAACATCAGTACAGACACCCAGCAATCACTACTCCAGCAATTCACCAGCCTTGAAAGCCTCGCCCTGACTCAAGGCAACGGCGACACCATCACAGCACAAGTCGAGACCCTGAGTACGCAACTGGGCGAAACCGCCGCCACGCTGGACGCCAATATCAAGCTTGCCAACCCCAAGGATTATGCCGCCGCGCTCGTCAAGCAGACGCAAGCGGAACGCAAGAAACTCGACGCCGCGAAGAAAAACTCGTCCACAGGCAAGGGCGAGCGCACGTGGAGCGACGTGGCACATGAGATGAACTCCATCCTCGACAAGGCCTATAAGGCGGCGTCTTCAGGCAAGGGCGAACAAGGTTCAAGCCTAGTCAACAACGCCTATTACCAGTACTACGAAAAGCTTGGCTTCGAGAAGAACGTGATGAACGCAATTTCCGGCGACCGAGTTTCGCAAGTCGAATACCAGTTCAAGATGACGCGCAAAGCCATGCGCGACGGCGCGTCGATCACCGAAATCAAGAAGCTCGTCGACCAGCTCAAAGGCTGGCTCACTGAGGATGGCGCCGCACTGGACGGCGGTGCGGCCAGCAACGTGAACGGTGTCACCAAGTTCATCACCAGCGCCGTCGGCCAGGCGTTTCTAATTCTCATCCGCGAAGGGCTTGAAGCGCTTCTGGTGGTGGCCGCGGTGATCGCCTATCTCATCAAGTCCGGCAACCGGCGCTTCACCAAGTGGATTTATCTCGGCGTGCTCGCCGGATTGGCGGCTTCCGGCCTGGTCGCCGTGCTGTTCACCGTGTTCTTCGGTGGATCCGGGCCAGTTCAGGAGATTTCCGAAGGCGTGTGCGCGCTGATCGCCATGTGCATGCTCTTGTGGACGAGCAACTGGATGCTGAACAAGTCTTCCGTCGAAGCGTGGAACCGCTATATTCGCGGCAAAACCGAGACGGTGGTGGCCAATGCGCAAAGCAGGGTCAATGCCGGTGAGAAGGTGGGCCTCGGTATGGTGGTTTCGCTTGCCATGCTGAGCTTCCTCGCAGTGTTGCGCGAAGGCGCCGAAACGGTGATCTTCTACGAATCTATCTATTCGATGAACCAAGACGCGCGCGGCATGTGGATTGGCGGCGTCGCGGCGGCTGTGGTGCTGCTCATCGTCTTCTTCGTGTTGCGCTTTACCTCGGTGAAGATTCCCATCGGCCCGTTCTTCCTTGTCACCTCGATTCTGATGGCCGTGCTGGTCGTCATCTTCGCGGGCGGCGGCATCCACGCGCTGATTGAAGGCGATCTCATCGAAGGCACCTATGTGAACGGTGTGCCCACCAACGATTGGCTTGGCCTGTACCCCTACGCCGAAACCATCGGCGCGCAAATGACGGCAGGCGTCGCGGTGGTCGCGCTGTTCGTGGTCGGATTAGTTAAGAAAAACCGACATAAGACTTTGCCTCATAAGACTTTGGAGGAACGGAGCATCTAGAATGCGCCGCCTCCAATCACGCAACCGCGTGACACCCCTCGCTTGCGAGGGCGCAAAACCTATCACCCACACAGAAAGAGAGACAATGAAGAATAAGAAGATCGCCGCCTTGCTTGGTGTGCTGCTGGCCGGTTCTTTGGCTTTCTCGCTGTCCGCTTGCGGTAACAGCAACAACAATTCATCCGGCAACAGTTCATCTCACAACCACAGCGAATCCTCATCTTCCGAGTCCAGCGATACGGGCGCTGGTTTCGAGGAGCTTCAGGTCGACGAGGCGCACTCCGACCAAGATGTCGGCCCACTGACCGTCAACGCCGTCTACTTCCAGCCCATCGACATGGAACCCTCGGGCATGGGCTTGAAGGCCGCCGACGCCAGCTTCCACCTCGAAGCCGATATCTCAGCCAACGAAGAAGGCACCACGCTTGGCTATGGCAAAGGTGATTTTGTGGCGGACTTGACGGTTAACTACGACATCATCGACAAGTCAAGCAATGAATCCGTTGCCTCAGGCGTGTTCATGCAGATGAACGCTTCCGACGGCCCGCATTACGGCGCCAACGTCAAGCTCGACAAGGCCGGCGCCTATAAGTTGGTGCTCAAAATCGAATCCCCCGAAAAGAAGGGTTGGATGCTGCACGTTGACCCTGAAACCGGCGTAACAGGTCGATACTGGACCGAACCGCTGGAGGTCACATTCCCAGATTGGAACTATACTCCCCAAGAGTGGTGATTGATCGCCAGCTCCCGCTGACAAAACAGGTCGGCTGACAATTGCTTCGGATTAACAGACAATTCAACTGACAAACGGTTCAGCGGGAGCCGCGCTATGAACCTCCAAGTCGAAAGGTGCGCAATGCTGTTGCAATATGTGACAGTGCTACAGGGCACACTGCCCGTGACACTGCTCGTCATGGCGCTCAATGTCATGCTCGCCGTGGGCGAGGGGCGCGATAAGCCGGCCAGTCACCACTGGCGCTTGATCGGCTTTCTGGCCGGTTTCGCCGGAGCTGTCGTGTTCGCCGCACTGCGCGCCACAGCCGTCATCACGCAACGCACCTTCGTCAACTACCCCACGCTGTGGTGCTGCGCACTGCTCGATATCGCAGTGTTCGTCATCGTATTGTTCGCACGTAAACTCACCACCGACTGGCATACACACGCCCGTGTATTCAATATCGCCAACCTAGTCGCCGCACTGGCGATCACCGCCACCACCTTCCGCGCACTACCCGATGTGGTACTGAAACTGACGATCTTCGTCGAGCCAGGCGAGACCTTCTTCACTTCCGACATGCTGTTGCGCGCGCTCGGTTTTGCGCTGGGAGCGGCCACCTCCATCGTGGTGGCACTGATTGTGCGCACCATGCGCAGCTCGAACGTGCGGTTTGCGTTCACCATTGCTACACTGTTGCTCACTGCGCTGCTGTTCGCCTCGCACTTCACCGATTTGGCGCAGATCCTGCAATCCAAACGCATCGTGCATTTCCCGACGAACGCATTTCTGCTGCTCGTATGGACCATCAACCATCAGCGCGACATGGTGATTGCGATGGCGCTGGTGTTCGTCATTCCGGCGATCGCTTCTGTGGTAATGGGATTCAGGTCCAAGGCGAGTGGTGAGAACGAAGCGGATGTGCGTGCGCATATCGCGTTCCGTCGCCGCGCGAAGGCCGCGGGAGTCTGGAGCATGGTCGCCATAATCGGCGCAACGGTGGCGCTGACCTATGGCGTGGCCCAAACGCAACAGGTCATCACGCTGTCGCCCCCTGAAAACTATTCGTTGCAGGACGGCGTGGCCACCATCAGCTTCGATCAGGTTTCCGACGGGCATCTGCACCGCTTCCAATACAAGGCCAAAGACGGCACCACGATGCGCTTCATCGTCATCAAGAAGAACGGCGGTGCCTACGGTGTCGGGCTTGACGCATGCGAGAACTGCGGCGACGCGGGCTATTACGAAAAGAACGGCAAAATCATCTGCAAGAAGTGCGACGTGGCCATCAATCTCGCCACCATCGGTTTCAGCGGCGGCTGCAACCCGGTTCCATTCGACTACAAAGTCGAATCCGGCGCAATCATCATCCAGACTTCCGTGCTCGACGCGCTGTCGGCGCACTTTCAGTGATGATGGAGGCTGATTGGTATGTTCTTCATCCGCATGATTTCTCGCTCGTTCACCCGACAGCTCAAGCGGCGACTATTGATCGCGCTTACCGTGTGCCTGTCGACTACAGTGAGCGTCGCCATGCTCGGAGTCGTGTTCGATGTGGGCGACAAACTCAACGCGGAACTGTCGACGTATGGATCCAATATCGTCGTGCAACCCAAGGCCAGCGCCGTGGTGAGCGATTTGTACAACCCGTCGGGCGATGGCAGTGCTTCTGACCCCACCTCTTTCCTCAAGGAATCGGACGCGGTGAAGATCAAGACGATTTTCTGGGCGTTCAACATCACGAACTTCGCGCCGGAACTGAACATTCACGCCGATGTCGATTGCTCCGATGGTTCGAGTAGTTCAGCAAATCCAGCCGATTCATGCAAGGCCACTGGCGTGCCCATCGTTGGCACATGGTTCGCCAAGCAACTGCACATGGATTCGGGCGAATCGGCAGTGGCGGGCATGCGCGGCATGCGCTCATGGTGGAAGCTGGACGGCTCATGGCCCAAGGACGACAGCACGCAGGGGGTTGTCGGCAAGAAACTGGCCGCCAAGCTGGGCGTGGGTGTCGGCGGCACCGTCACGCTGAACAAAACGAACGCCTCGGGTGCGCGCAATGTGCAGAAGATCACCGTCACCGGCATTTACGAATCGGGCGATTCACACGACAACGCGATGTACATCCCTTCAGCCGCGGCGCAGCAATTGTCCGACTTGCCGAACTCTATCGACAAAATCGAGGTCAAGGCGCTCACCACGCCCGACAACGACTTGGCACGCAAGGCCGCCAAAAATCCGGCAGCGCTCACGCAGGACGAGTGGGAGACGTGGTATTGCACGGCATACCCATCGTCGATTGCCTATCAGATCGAAGAGGTGATTGACGGGGCCGTGGCCAAACAGGTGCGCCAGGTCGCCGCGTTGCAGGGGGACGTGCTGCGCAAAACCCAAGCCGTGATGGTGCTGATGACAGTGCTGTCGCTGGTGGCGGCGGCCATCGCAGTGGCGAACCTCATGGCCGCTTCCATCGGCGAGCGCGGCTCACAGCTGGCTCTGCTCAAGGCCATCGGCGCGAGCGACGGCGCGGTGTCCCGTCTGATGCTGGCCGAAACGGCGATGATTTCGCTGATGGGAGCGATTGCGGGCGCGCTGCTCGGGTCCGGCGTGGCGCAGGTTGTGGGGCGCGTGGTGTTCGATTCGGGTATTCAGATGCGTCCGATGGTGTTCGTATTGGTATTCGTGCTGCTGGCATGTACGGTGCTAGTGGCGTCATTCTCGTCGATTCGCACGATATTGAATTTGAGACCAGCAGAGGTATTGCATGGCCGATGAAACTACAGATTACGGGACGATAGCAACCGCTGCCGCACATGGCGAAACTGAGGGCGAGCGCCGAGTTGTCGGAGGTGAGCAATGAATAACCGCAGGATGTTCATCACCATGCTGTTTGGCGCAGTGTTTCGCCGACGTTCACGTGCGGCTATGGCCGTCGTCGCCGTACTGGTGGGCGCAGCCACACTGTTTGCCTTGGCTGCAATCTGTATCGCCGTGCCACAGCAGATGAATGAGGAAATGCGCGCGTATGGCGCGAATCTCATCGTCACACCATCCGAATCCAACACGGATGGCGAGGGCCTCGATGCCACCACCGTTCAAAACGTCACCGCGCTCATCTCAGGTGAGTACGGCGCAAAATCGGCCTCCTATCGTTACGAAAGCGTGCGCATCAACTCGGCCCCCTATACGCTGGCTGGCATCAACCCCGCCACCGTCAAACAGCTCAACCAACATTGGAACGTCACCGGCGACTGGCCTGACGCGGGAAACGTGATGGTGGGGCGAGACGTCGCAGATGCGCTTGGCGTGGGTATCGGCTCGCGTATCACCATCGGATACCGTGCGGCAGATAACACCTTGACCGGCGACACCTCAGAGGCAACAGGCGACAATACCGAAGAAAACACCGGAGCAACGAGCGACCACTCCTCGGCACATATGCACGAAGGCCGTGTCTCCACCGACATCATGGAAACCTCGGGTACCGAGTTCCGAGTGTCCGGCATCCTCGACACTGGCGGCAGTGAGGACGAAATCGTATATGTCACCAACGCCGACCTGTCCGAACTGGCCGGTGGCGCGCGCGGTGCGGATGTCGTCGAATATTCCGTCAATGCGTTTGGCGCAGACCTCGACGCGCTGGTCAAATCGCTCAACAACAATCCAAGCGGCGGCATACAGGCGCAGACCGTCACCAAAATCACCTCGTCCGATACACGCATCATCACGATGTTGCAGTTGCTGTTCTGGATTGTCTCGCTGGTCGTGCTCGCGCTGACGCTGGTCGGTGTGGGCACCACCATCAGCTCGATCGTCTCCCAGCGGCGCAACGAAATCGGTTTGCGCAAGGCTCTGGGCGCACCCTCGCGGGCCATCGGCGCGGAGTTCTATGTGGAATCCGGCGTGTATGGCCTGGTGGGCGGCTGTCTCGGCACAGCGATCGGCTATATGCTGGCCCGCATGCTGTGTCAAGCCGTGTTCGAGCGCGCGATTGCGTTCAACTGGCCGCTGGGCTTGGCGTCGGTGTCATTGAGCGCGCTGCTCGCAGTCGCGGCCTCACTGCCGCCGGTGCGCCGTGCCACCCGCATCGACCCCGCCGTAGTGCTGAGGGAGGAATAAATGAAAGGTTCCGATATGTTGCTTGAACTCGACCATATCTCCAAGATCTACGGTGATCTCAAGGCCGTGGACGACCTGAACCTCACGGTGCCGCAAGGTCAGTGGCTCGCCATTGTCGGCTCGTCCGGCTCCGGCAAGACCACGCTGATGAACATGATCGGCTGCATGGACACGCCCTCCAAGGGTTCCGTCATGCTGGAAGGCCGCAAGCTGGAGGACTTAAGCGCCAAGCAGCTCGCCGACGTGCGCAAAAACATGATCGGGCTGGTGTTCCAAAAGTTCTATCTCGTGCCGCACCTGACGGCCGTCGAAAACGTGATGGTGGCGCAGTATTACCATTCCGTGGTCAACGAGCGTCAGGCGCTCGAAGCGTTGGAACGGGTGGGGTTGAAGGATCGTGCGCACCACTTGCCCGGCCAGCTGTCGGGCGGCGAGCAGCAGCGTGTGTGCATTGCGCGGGCGCTGATCAACTGCCCGAAGATCATTCTCGCCGACGAACCCACCGGCAATCTGGACGAAAAGAACGAGCGGATCGTGCTCGACCTGTTCCGCGACCTGCACGAGCAGGGCACGACGATTATCGTGGTGACGCACGACGCGTTGGTGGCCAGCCAGGCCGAGCGTGAAATCATGCTGGGGCACGGCGTGCTCGTCGGCGAAAAGTGGAACGACGAGGCTGCGCGCACCGCCTATGAACAGGCCGGAGGCAAGCCCGCCTTCACCGGCTCGTCCACCGAAGGCGCCCAGCGTGCAGGTGAGACACCCATCGACTTCGCCGACCCCACCAAGCCGGGAAAAACCGGCGGCGAGGCATACAGAGCATAATATGACCGATATGACACGGAATATGACGAAAGTGGTGGCGCTCACGGCGGCGGCGCTGGCGCTGCTGGCAGGGTGCGGCGAGCCGACGGCTAAGCCGATGGACGACGAATATGCGGGCAATTCAGGCGAAACCGCGCAATCACAGGAGCAGCAGTCGCAGAGTAGCGAAGACAGCGAGCAGGATTCGTCTAACCAAGACGACACTTCCAATAGCTCCGATGATTCCACCCAATCAGACAAGAAAGATACCGGCCAATACGTCGATGGTACGTATTCAATCAACGGCCAATACGGCCCAGTGGGTGAAGACAACATTGATGTGCATTTGACGCTCAAAGATGGCAACGTAGAAACAGTTGAAATCGTGGGGCATCCATTCACTTCAATTTCCAAGAAGCATCAGGACGCCTTCACCAAAGCCATCAACGGCGTGGTGGACGGCAAGCCGCTCAAAGACCTCAAAGTGGACAAGGTGGCCGGTGCCAGCTGGACGTCGGAGGCCTTCAACAAAGCCCTTGACGTCGCCCGTCAGCAGGCCTCGATTCAATAGTTCCACTCCCTTTTATTTTGAGAAGAAGGGGAGCGCCGCCGCGAAACTAGCTAACAGTGACGTCCGAATCGCTGACATCGGAATCACTGAAATCAAAATCGCTTTCTTCATTAGAATTTGAACTCGAACCACTGTCAGATTGTCCAAAACCGTTGCCGCTTTGCCCACTACCATTTTGCCCGTTACCACTCGGCGGCTGCCCCGGCTGACCACCTTGGCTATTGCCACCACCCATACCTCCTTGCGAATTGTCGGAGCCGCCTGGAGCGCCGTTAGGAGCTTGCATCTGCTGACCACTCGACGTATCCCCTCCGGCAATCGCACCATAGGTCAGCCCTCCAACAAGCCCACCAACCACACCGCACACTAAGCTCACGCCCACGACTATCGCGACCAGCTTGCCATTCAAGTGCTGCGCAAAAGTGGTTTTACTGCCAGAAACTGGCGAAATAGAGGCATTTATCGGGGTAGTCTGATACAGGTTTGGCTGTGGCGATGACATCATCGGCGCTGCGAAACCCGCCATACTTTGTTGTTGCGCAACAGAAGAGAACTGTAATGCTTCCTGCATAGGAAGTGCTGTTTGCATAGGCGTCGTTTGCACAGCCGCATTCTGTACAGCTGCTTCCTCCACGAGAGGCGTTACTTGCGTAGCTGCTTCCTGCGCAGACAATGATTCCTGCACGGGTGCTGCCTGTGCAGTCGCCTCGTTGACATTGGTGGCGTCATCGGCAATATTTGGAATAGTGTTGTTGTTCATAATGAATCCTTTCCTAAAAGTTATTGACTTACTGATTATTTGATTACTATGCGAGTTACAGATTGTGTTAATACGAACTGTTTTTGCGAAAGACTCGCGCGATAAATTGACACGGCACCACCCACTTAGCTCATGGTCCACGCGGTGGAAGTGGAGAACTTGGAATCGTAGGCTTCACGGCTGATGAGCTTGGTAGCGAGCATGGTGCCCGCGCCGGAAGTTTCCACAGTGGTGCCGTATGTTCCACTCACGGTGACAGTGATGTCGCTCGTGCCTTCAACCACTGTGTTACTGCCGCTTTTGATGCTCACGGTTCTGCCTTGCGTGTCCACCACTTTGCCACCTTTAGCCACGTTGAGCTTGGAAACTTCTACATCGCCCGTCACCACCCAGGTGGACGAGCCGTCCACGTTCACACTCATCGGCGCGGTGCTGAGGGAACCCGAACCAGCCGAACCCGACGAACCAGACATGTTGTCGACAATCTCCGCCACGCCCGTCCACGTGCTGGAATCGAATAGATTGAGCGTGACCGAGGAAATCGTATCAACGCTCACATTGCCTTTAAGCTCCTGATTGCGCCCAGTGAACGTGACGGTTGCCCCGTTCGATCCGGCCTGACCCCAGCTGTTTGAGTCGTTGCCGGCTGCAGTGATGAGTGCCGCCGCATCGGAATCGAAGTCCAGCGTGGTGTTGCTCAAGACCACGCTCGCCTTGGTGTTGGTGAAATAGAACATCGAGCCAGATGTGATGGCTGACTTCAGCGTGGAGTTGTTCGCCTGGAACGTGGCAGTTTCCCCTGTTGCAGTTTCTGCGTCGCCCGAGGTGGATTGATAGATGATCACACCGTTGGCCACCGGGTCGGAAGCTGTCTTGCCGCTCACACTGCTTTCCAAAGTGGAATTGTTGATCAGGATGGTATTAAGCCCTTCCATGCCAGCAATCTGCGAGCCAGAAGCCGTGCCGGTCACGTCGCTTACTTCGATGTCGCCAGTGGAATACAGCAGCGGCGAACCCGAGCCAGAAGTGGTCAGCTTGGCGTCGACCAGCGAAATGTTGCCGCCGCCGCGGTCGGTGGCCACAGTGGCACAGTGATTACCTTTTGTGGTGGCTTCAACTTCACCGGCCACTATTGTGCCTCCGTAGGTGGCATCGAGGCCGCGTGAGTTGTCGGCGCTGGTGTTGATGGTGACCTTGCGCGCCAGCACGCTGCCGGAATCGGTAGCGAAGATGGCATTCGACCCAGCACTGGAAGCATTGATTTTCACATCATCCAGCGTGGTGGTCGATTGTTTGCCAACCGTCAGCGACACTGAGTTCGTGCCATAGAAGTTGGTGTTGTCCGCATTGGATGAATCGCCGGACTTGTTCAGCGTCATGCCCGTGAGCGTTAGCGTGCCACCGTTTTGCGCAAGGGCTGTATTCTGGTCGGAGTTCGTAGCTTCAGTCGTGTCGTTTTCAGCCGAGACGGTTTTGCCATCAGCATCAAGCACACCCGAATAACTGCCGGTGTAGTCGTAGCTCATCGTGTTCGCCCCTGCGCTCATGCCACCGCCGCTCACCGTCGTTTCAACTGACTGCGTGCGCCCTAAGCCGAAGTCACCCGCAATAGCAGAACCCGCCATGCCATATCCGAATCCAACAACCAGCGAAATAACAGCAGCAGTGGCGACGATTTTTCCACTGCCTTGCGCCGCCTTATGTTGTTTGGAGACATGTATATTGCTTGCCATATCGTCCTGCCTTCCAATGCTGTATGTGCGCCACTTAATTGGCTATGCGCCAATCAGCCGCCTTCACTTGTTAAGTACAAGTACACCCCTTGGCCCTTGCAGAAGTCTTGGTTCAATCTCGAGGGAATCGCAATCTTCAATCGAGGTTCTCTAGGCGTTTCTTGGACGTTTCCTGAATATCGAACGACCTGAGACTTCCCTCCAAACACCACCGCGCCATCTGCCCAATACCTTTCCAGCAGCAAAAAATGCGCACACGCTGGTAGCGTTATCGTCATGAGGGTTTTTGCAGAAGATAGCCGATTACCTAATGCCACCAAGCCGCCCACTTCCGTCAATGACACCAACATAGCCGCCACCAACAATCAAACCCCTATTGACGACCGCCGCCTCCCCTTGGTCGTGCGCATCTACGGCGTGCTAATTCTGCTCGACGGCCTACTCTCGCTGCCGCGCATCGTATATGCAGCAGCACTCGCCACACACCGCGCGCTGCTGGGACGCGAACATGTGGACGCACTGGATTTAACCGTCATCCTGTCCGCATGCGACACGATATTGCTGATTGCGCTTGAAACACTGCTCATTGTGTTCGGTACGCTACTGTTGCGCAACCGGCGTCGTTATGCGGCGCGCTGGACGTATGTGCTCATTCCGCTCACCATTGCGGATGGCATGTTCTCCCTAGCGTTACAAGGCTTCGGCCTCAACCTCATAGGACCTGCGATTCAGCTGGCGATTCTGGTAGTACTGTCCATCATCGTCGACCCCGCGCTGTTGCAAGAACGCCGTCTGCATCGCAGCCTTAAACGCATGGATGAGCGCGACAACTATTGGGACGCTGTGCGCAAGGGCACACTCGGCCGCGACGAATCCGGCAAGGGCTATATCACACTGGACTTCTTCAACGTGTTCTGGCTGTTTGTTTTCGGCAGTGTGTTCGGCCTAGTGGTCGAAACCATTTACCATCTCGTCGTGTTCGGCGAATACCAAGATCGCACCAGTACGTTGTGGGGGCCGTTCTCATGCATCTATGGTTTCGGTGCGGCCATTCTCACCGTGTGCCTCAATCGCCTGTGGCGCAAGAACCCAGTGCTAATTTTCTTTGCTTCCGCCTTGATTGGTGGCGCATTTGAATATTTCGTCAGCTGGTTCATGGAAGTGACCTGCGGCATCAGGTCATGGGATTACACCGGCAAATGGCTTTCCATCGATGGGCGCACCTCAGGGAAATTCATGTTCTTTTGGGGTGTGTTGGGATTGCTGTGGATCAAGCTGATACTGCCGTGGCTGCTGTGGCTGATCAATAAGATTCCTTGGAAGGTGCGCTATTCACTGACAGCTGTTTGCTTTACACTGCTGCTCGTCGACTGCACACTGACGATCATGGCATTGGACTGCTGGTATATGCGATTGGCCGGTGTTGAGCCGGATTCACCTGTCACCCACTGGTTTGGCCAACACTTCGACAACGACTACATGACACACAAGTTCCCCACCATGCACATCGACCCCTCTCTGGTCAATCGCGTGTAACGGCATCGCGCTGCTACTTGGCTATCTAGCCCACGAAACAAGAAATCACTTGCCATATTGCTCGCGCACGAAACGCTCGAAAGCTGGAATCGATCGCTTGACCTTTTCAGTGTCGACGCAATAGGCCATGCGGAAATGACTGGGCACACCGAAGCTATCGGATGGCACGAGAATCAAATCGTATTCCTTAGCCTTCAAACAGAAGGCAGTGGCGTCAGATTCCAAGGCTTTGGGGAACATATAGAACGTGCCACCCGGCCGCACCACTTCAAAGCCGAGGGAAGTGAGCGCATCGTACAGCAGGTTCATATTCGTCTCATACACACTCAAATCGCTGGTTTCGTCGATAACTTTTGCCACGCCAAGCTGAATCGAACTCGGCGGGCAATTGTGGCCGGTGCCGCGGCTGATCTGGCCCATAATCGCCACCAGCAGATCGGCATCGGTGGCGCGCGGGTTCACCGCCACATAGCCGATGCGCTCGCCCGGCAACGACAGCGACTTGGAGAACGAGTAGCAGGTGAGCGTGTTGCCGTAG
>CAVFKU010000013.1:10079-29716 GCA_963623245.1 Parabacteroides merdae | reverse complement strand
GGAACAGCGCCGTGGACATAGCTGTGAAGAACAGCGTGGTCGAGGGGTCGAAATTCGTTAGAATCGGCACGAGGAAGGTCGCGCCGAACATGGCGATGACGTGTTGTGCACCGATTTCGGCGGTGCGCGGCCAGCTCAGACGTTCATCGGGTTCAACAACTTCACCGGGTGCAAGCGTTTTGCCGTCTCCATGCAGATTCCACTGGAACATATTGCTCATTGTTGTATCTCTTCTCGTAAGTGAAATTTCAGTTGCGCCCCATAGACGGCCACGCATCGAAAAACATTGTAGTATCCCCCACCCCTAGGAGACCCTGCTAGCCCACCCTTTGGGCAATTCTTAAGCGCAGCGACATGTTCATCTGCAACACGCGAAATCGCATATATCGATAGACACATCAACGCTCAATCAATACAATCACTTTCGTACTATTTCATCCAATGCAATGAGGCCTATGATGAGCGAAATTAACGAGCTGGCAGGTATGAGCGAGGCCGGACGCCACGAATGGAAGCTAATGGTGGCCGGTGAGGTCTATCAGGATTCGCACCCCGACCTCGAACACAAACGTGCCGAGGCGAAGAAGCTGTTCGTGGAATACAACAAGACCGATTATGAGGATGTCGAGCGCCGTCGTGAAATCATGGAGCAGCTGTTCAAATCGGTGGGCGAAGACGTGTTCATTGAACCGAACTTCCGCTGCGAGATGGAACGCATCCGTCAGCGCGATCTGTGAAGGGTCGGGCACAGTTCGTAGAGTGAACGTATGACCATTACTGTCTCAACGGACGGCTCTGCATTAGGCAATCCGAATGGCCCAATGGGATGGGCTTGGGCGGATCACGCGAAGAATACAGGCGGCACGCCCGAGCACGACCACGACGAGCAAGGATACGACGCGGGTGGCGCCACCAACGGCACCAACCAAATTGGCGAACTGTGCGCAGTGCTGCAAGCATTGCGCACACACCCCGGCAATGAGCCGCTTGTCATTGAAACGGATTCGCAATATGCCATCAACTGCTCGACCAAGTGGATCAAAGGTTGGAAGAAAAACGGCTGGAAAAACTCGCAGAAAAAGCCGGTGAAGAACGTCGAACTCATCAAAGCCATCGACGCAGAGATCTCCAAACGCACCGGATCAGTGGAGTTCCGCTGGGTGAAAGGGCATGCCGGCAACGAAGGCAATGAACTGGTCGACGAACTGGCACGCACCTATGCTTCCGACTGTCGCTCGGGCGCGCGCGACGGATATCTACCCATCGAGGGGTGGCGTTCGCTGCTGGCTTCCGAATACGCTCAAGGCGCAGATGTGCCGCCGGATGTGCAGTTGATGTTGGATGGTGGGCAGCAAAACACAAAACGGGTCGCAGAGCAAGCCGTAAGTCAACGTGGGAAACATGCTGCTGCTGAACAAACCATGCAACAAGCGGCTGCGCCTAGCACCATCCCCAGCGCCACAACCACCACTGCAACCGGCGCCGCAGCCGCATCGCACACGGGACTAACCGTGTCAGGAGAACTCACCTTCTGCCCTGCACCAAAAACCAGCCAGTATTTCACTGGCCAACCGATGCCTATTCGCGGCACTATCGAAGTGGAAGGTCTTGTGGACGGCGACGGCAATCTATACCTCGTCAATGCACCGTTTGTGCGCAAATAACAACGTTTTGTACACCTTAGACGACCTTAAGATGTCGCAACACCCCCTGTTCACGGTAGGATGAAGGTACTGTGTCCCCACTACTTAAGGAGAGGCTATGGATAAGGCGCAGCAAGACGCCCTGAAGAAAGCAGCCGGCATTGAAGCCGCCAAACTCGTCGAAAACGGCATGATTGCAGGGCTCGGCACCGGCTCCACTGTAAAATTCCTTGTGGATGAACTCGGCCGCCGCGTCAAAGAAGAAGGCCTTGAGTTCACCGGCGTCACCACGTCCCGCCGCACTCAGGAGCAGGCCGAAAATTACGGCATCAAGATTGTGGATGTCGACGATGTTGACCACATCGATATCATTATCGACGGCGCCGACGAAGTCGATTCTGACTTCAACGGCATTAAGGGCGGTGGTGCGGCTCTGCTGTGGGAGAAAATTGTGGCCACCAACTCCAACAAAATCGTCTGGATTGTGGACGAATCCAAAGTTGTGAACACCATCGGCGCGTTCCCACTGCCAGTTGAAGTAATTCCTTTCGGCGCAGGCCACGTCATCAAGAAGTTTGAATCGCGCGGATACAAGCCAACATTGCGCCTCGACGCTGACGGCAAGGAAGTGCGTACTGACGAGAATAATTTCGTGGTCGATTTGCACCTTGACCTCATCGAACACCCGCAAGCCTTAGCCGAAGATCTCATCACCACCGTTGGCGTGGTGGAACATGGCCTGTTCCTGAACATGGTAGACACGGTGATTGTGGGCAACCCTGACGGCCCGCGCATAATGACCAACTCAAATAAGTGAGAATGTAGGGCTATAGGCCAAAATGTAGTCGAACGCTGGAAACCAGCAGCCTTACAAAACAAAACCCCGTCGGCAACGCCTGACGGGGTTTTACATGCCTTGAAAGCGAAAGACTACTTGCGCTGGTGGCGGGTCTTACGCAGCAGTTTGCGGTGCTTCTTCTTGCTCATCCGCTTGCGGCGCTTCTTGATGACGGAACCCATCGGAAGCCTCCATTTCGATTAATCGTGTCGTTGCAACTTGCCTAACTATACACGTTCTTACGGACTAGGCCGGCAGCGAAGGCGTATTTTAAGCTGCACTGGGCAAGCAGTCTTAGCAGTCACAACGGAAACTGATCAACAAAACGCTGCACGCTTGTTGTGGAGCCACTCGCTTGGAACACCACAGTGTCATTGCGCCACACAGCAATAGCCTTATCAGCACTATCATTATCAGATTTCACAACGTATGAGCCAGTTTCCTCGCCTTTGACCTTCACCGCACCGGAAGAGAGTTCTTTGCCTTTCATAGCTTTTGACAGCACCTTATATTGGCTGATTGCACTATCGTCAATACTCCACTGTGCCACCACAAGTGTAATGTCCTCACCTTTTTCGCCAGTGCTATAGGTGAGCGTGTATTCTTCCAAGGCGGAAGCGTCTTTCCATGTCTCACTAATATCAGCTTTAGTGCGAGCAAAGTTGAGCACACTATCAGGCATGGCCTTGAGCAGCTGTGTGGCATCGCTTGGCAACTCTACGGCCTCAATACTAGGTTTGGTCGGTTGAACGGTCTGCTGGGGTTGCGACTGCTGGGGTTGCGGCTTGTTCAATGCCCACCCCGGCCAGATGAATGCCGACAATAACGCCAACACAATTGCCACTGCAGCAACTGCGATAACAGCGTTGAGTTTTCGATGTGAGGAATTGTGTGATGCATTCGGCATGTCTTCGATTGTGTCACAGCCGCGTGACGCAGCCATGTAGCACACCTCGCATTTAGCCTATACATAGACAACAACTTCTCGTCAATGACACTTCCTCGGGTTAGGCTTAAGGCATGGCAAAAGCAAGTGTGCAATATCTGTGTTCCGAATGCGGTTGGAGCGGGGCAAAGTGGGTGGGGCGCTGCCCCGAGTGCGAGCAGTGGGGCACCGTCGAAGAATTCCACGAAGCGCGACCCGCGTCGCGTTCGCGCACCACAGCTGAGCTGGGGCGCACCTCACGCACGAACGCCGGAACCGTCGCCGCAAGTGCAGCAACCGCCATCACCCAAGTCAACACCGAAACACTAACGCGCATTCCCACCGGCTTTTCAGAGTTTGATCGCGTGCTCGGCGGAGGCATTGTGCCCGGTTCGGTGGTGCTGGTGGCCGGCGAACCTGGCATCGGCAAATCTACACTGCTCTTGGAAACAGCGGGCAATGTGGCTCGCGGCGCTGATGTTGGCAGCACCGAAAACACCGTGTTGTACATCTCCGGCGAGGAATCGCAAGCACAGGTGCGCCTTCGCGCCACGCGCATCAATGCATTGGATGATCATCTTCTGCTCGCGGCCACCACTGACCTGTCGTGCATACTGGGGTTGATTGAGCAATACAAGCCAACATTGACTATTGTCGATTCTGCACAAACCATCGTTTCACAGGACGTTGATGGCATTTCGGGCGGCTCCACGCAGGTGCGCGAGGTGGCGAGCGCTTTGATCGACAGCGCAAAAACGTTAGATGTGCCGGTGCTGCTCGTCGGGCATGTGACGAAGGATGGCTCGATTGCAGGACCTCGCACCTTGGAGCATTTAGTGGACGTGGTCTGCCAGTTTGAAGGTGATAGCGAAACTGCGCTGCGGATGCTGCGCGCAATAAAGAATCGTTTTGGCCCCACAGATGAAGTGGGTTGCTTTGATATGAGCGGCGAAGGTATTGAAGAGGTGCGCGACCCCGCAGGACTGTTTCTGTCAGGAGGCGAAGGTAAGGCAGCCAAGCCTGTTGAAGGCACATGTGTGACGTTCACATTGGACGGGCACCGCTCACTGCCTATCGAAGTGCAAGCGCTAGTCACCAATTCGGTGTTACCTGCCCCACGCCGCGCGGTCAATGGGGTGGACACTAACCGCATCGCCATGCTCGTCGCCGTGCTGTATCGTCACGGTCGATTAAATCTGTTGGGCAATGACCTGTATATTTCCACTATTGCGGGCGGCCGAGCCAAGGAACCGGCTGCTGATTTAGCGATTGTGGCAGCTTTGGCGAGCGCGGCGAAACATACGACAATTGCTCGCACTACTTGCGCTATCGGAGAAATTTCACTCACTGGGCAAGTGCGTCCGGTGCCGCGACTGGAATATCGCTTACGCGAGGCAGCCAGGCTTGGATTTACAGTTGCGGTGGTACCGCCCATGCGCAAGCGCGTGAATGTTCCTAGATTGCAAATTGTCGAAGCTGCCCACTTGCGCGACGCGTTGGGCGCGTTGGGGTTGTAAATCCCAAATAATATCAGGCCGTCAAGCGCTTGGTTTCCTCGACGTTACGCTTAAGTTCGGCGACAAGTTCGTCTGGACCGTCGAATCGAATCTGTGGGCGCACGAACCCAGCAAACTCAATACGCACAGTATGCCCGTAGAGTTCCAGCCAGTCGTCGGTGATGCAGTATGCTTCCACTACCCGCTCTTGAAGGCCACTTGTCTTATTAAAAGTTGGCTTGGTGCCGATAGAAATGGCGGCTGGCCATCTGGAAGCATCGCGCGGTGCAGTTGTATTATGCTCTGCCGATTCACCCATATCGATTAACCAGCCGGCATATACGCCATCCACCGGCAGATAGCCGGTCACCTGATCGCCAAGATTCGCTGTTGGAAAACCAATGAATCGCCCGCGTTCCTCGCCATGCACCACTTCACCCGTCACCGCGTGGCAATGACCCAGAATCGCATTGGCGTCACGCACGCGCCCATGTCCGAGCAGATAACGCACATTGCTCGAACTCCATACGCGAGTGGCCTTGGCCTGATGCTTCTTGCTCCACGCGCGCCGTTCAGCTTTGCTGGCACTGACCAACGGGTCAACTGGCTCCCCTGCCATATCAGGAGCTTCAGGCGTCCAATCGCGCGGGATGCGCACTTCACCAGGGCCGCGACTGTCCACCACATCCAACTCAAACACTCCTGTAGCTGCAGCCAAATTGGCGATGGCATTGATATCACCTTTACACCCCTCGCCCATTGCAGCGTCGCTTCCCAATACCAATGTGCGCATACCAAGCTTGCCAGTGAGCTGGCCAAGGAAAAAGATATACGATTTCGAGGCGAACGCCAGCGTGTAGTGCACCACATACACCTGCTCAACGCCAAGTTCTTCTAAGTAGACCAGCCGCTCGTCAACGCTGGTCAAGGCATCCAAATCAATGGAATTATTAACATCACAGCCGCCCATATGCACAAATGCCGGACGCGGGTCAAATAGAATCACTGCCGAAGTGGCATCATGCTGACTTGCTAGCTCAACCACCCGCCGCACCACCGCTTGATGCCCCAAATGCATGCCGTCAAAAGCTCCGAGCGTAAGCACCATGCGACGATCGTTGTCGACGCCAGGCCATTCGACATCGCCATTATCGTTAGGGGCTAGGTTGGTGATGTTCATGCGTATTGTTTCCTTGTATATCACTCAAATTCAGCCGCGTTCACTGTACCAGCGTATAGCAGCACCGTAAACTACATGGCCGGAAATACTGTAACAGGCTTGGCTTGATGGGCGTTGGCGGCGGTGACGATGGCCACCACGTCGGCAGGCATGTCGGTTTGCGCTGGCACATAGGCAACCGCATCACCTTCAAGTGAACGCCCGATACGCCTTCCAAAGCGCAGTTCAACGGCTTCATCGGCACTAATAGGCATCGTAGGCATAGAATCTTGTGCTGCTGTGAGCATATTCAACGCATGAGCACGCAACCATTCACCGCGTTCAGCACCAGTTTTGCCTGGAATGTCCAGAATTGCGCGATTGCGGATAATGATTTCGCTTTGCCGATTGACGATGGTCTTCGCTTCAGTATGCGCGGCAACAACATGCCTGACACCTTCATGCACAATCGCGCGCCCACTAGCATCATCTGGCAGCGTGAAATGCCCCACGCGCGTACGGCGTAAGCGGGTCAGATAGCCGCCAATACCAAGAGCTTCACCAAGATCACGTGCCAGCGCACGAATATATGTGCCTGACGAGCAACTCACACGCACATCAAGATCAATAACGGGTACGAGTTCATCTGCCACTGCAACTTGACTTAATGCGCTGGAAGGTTCGTCCATATGCGCCCATCCCCGACGCGCCTTTAATATCGCAAACTCATCAATGGTGACGGGACGAGATTCCAATTCAACTTCTTTGCCGTCGCGCGCGAGATCGTAGGCACGCTTGCCGTTGATTTTGATAGCAGAAAACCTGTTAGGTACTTGCTTAATACGCCCCAAAAAACGCTTGGCAATCGTGGCTTCGATGTGACCATCAGTTAAGTCTTCCACACTCTCAGTGCCACGCTTACACCGTTCAGATTCAGCGTCGTCAGTGTCTGTTGTCAATCCCAGTCGAATCGTGGCCTCATAGGTTTTACTATGTTCGACGATGGCATTAAGCAGCCGTGTGGCGTGCCCAAAACCTATCACCAGCAAGCCGGTGGCCATTGGGTCAAGGGTGCCAGCGTGCCCCACTTTCTTGATGTGCAATGCTCCGCGCACCGCCGAGACCACATCAAAACTGGTCACGCCGCGCGGCTTGTCCACCAACAACAGGCCGGACGACAATTCAGTATTCACCATTGTTGCCATCGCTAGTGTACTCGTCGGATTCGTTTTCGACGCTATCATTTTCGTCGCCATTGTTGCCACTGATGTCACTGGAGCCACTGATCTCGCTGTTGTCACTGTTGTCACTGTTGTCACTGTTGTCACTGTTGTCACTGATAGTATCGTCGCCATCAGCATCATCAGTGTCATCAGCATCATGTTTATAGGGATCAGCGTCGCCTGCATACTGAGCGCTGGCACGAGTTTTAGCAAGTTCAGCGTCACGCCGCTTCGCCACAGCAAGAATATCCTCAATCTCGTGAGCCTCACCAGGCACTTCATCAAAGACAAATTGCAGCTGCGGAGTCAAACGCAAACCGGCCTTCGCCCCCACTAACGAACGCAAACGCCCTCTTGCTTGGTCAAGCGCCTGTTGAGCACGTTTGCGCTCGCCACTCTCATGGCCTTCATGGCCAAGCTGCGTCCAATACACCTTGGCGATTTGCAAGTCGTTCGTCACGCGCACTTCGGTGATGGTGATATTCGTCAGTCGCTTATCATGCAGCTGCGCTTCCATCGAAGAGGCGATAACCCGCTGTATCAAAGCCGCGATACGCGCGGCACGAGGATTACTTCCTGCCATAAGCGACTACTTGCGTTCAATCTCACGCATCTCGAAGGTCTCGATGATGTCACCAAGCTCGATATCGTTGAACGAACCGAGGTTGATACCCGCCTCGTAGCCTTCCTTGACAGACTGCACGTCGTCCTTGAAACGACGCAGCGAGGAAATCTCCAAGTCGTTGACTGTGGCCACGCCGTTGCGCAGAATACGGCACTTCGTACCACGCTTGACTTCGCCGTCCTGTACCATAACACCGGCGATGTTGCCAAACTTGGACGAGCGGAAGATTTCTCGAATCTCGCAGTGTGCGGTGGTGATCTCTTCGTATTCCGGCTTGAGCATACCCTTCAGGGATGCTTCGATATCTTCGATGGCCTTGTAGATAATCGAGTAGTACTTGATTTCCACACCCTCGCGGTCGGCCAGATCGGCAACCTGACGATTCGGGCGCACATTGAAACCGATAATGACAGCCTTGTCGACCGTAGCAAGGTTGACGTCGTTCTGGGTGATCGCACCCACACCGCGGTGGATGACCTGAATACCGACCTCGTCGGACACCTCAATCTTCATCAGCGACTCTTCCAGCGCCTCAACGGAACCAGAGGAATCACCCTTAATCACGATATTGAGCATATCCACCTCAGACTTGGCGAACTGCTCCTTGAGGCTTTCCAGCGAAACAATCTTGCGGCGCTTGGCAAGCTGGGCGGCACGCTCAGTGGCCTGACGCTTGCCAGCAATCTGACGCGCAGCGCGATCGTCACCAGCTACAAGGAACAAGTCGCCCGCAGTAGGCACGGACGTTAAACCGAGCACCTGCACCGGACTGGATGGTGTGGCTTCCTTCATCGGCTTGCCGTTCTCGTCAAGCATGGCGCGCACGCGGCCGTAAGAGGTGCCGGCCACAATGGCGTCGCCCACATGCAAGGTGCCAGACTGCACCAGCACACTCGCCACAGCACCGCGACCCTTATCGAGACGGGCTTCGATGGTGGCACCACGGGCATCCATATCTGGGTTGGCACGCAAATCCAATTCAGCATCAGCTGTCAGCAACACAGCTTCAAGCAGCTTGTCGACATTGGTGCCTTGCTTAGCAGAAATATCAACAAACATCGTGTCGCCGCCGTAATCTTCAGGCACAAGACCGAACTCAGTGAGCTGACCACGCACCTTATCTGGGTTGGCGCCCTCTTTATCAATTTTGTTAACAGCCACAACAATCGGCACATGAGCCGCCTGCGCATGGTTGATAGCTTCGACAGTCTGAGGCATTACGCCGTCATCGGCGGCGACCACCAGAATCGCCACATCCGTCAACTCTGCGCCGCGAGCACGCATAGCAGTGAAGGCCTCGTGACCAGGGGTATCAAGGAAGGTAATCTTACGTTGTTCACCTTCAAGTTCAACCGACACCTGATACGCGCCGATGCGCTGGGTAATGCCGCCAGCTTCGCCTTCAATAACATTGCTGCGGCGGATAGTGTCAAGCAATCTGGTCTTGCCGTGATCAACGTGACCCATAACCGTAACCACAGGGGGACGGGGCTGCAAATCCTCGTCGTCCTGCAGTTCTTCTTCATCCAAATTGATGTCGAACTGCTGCAGCAGCTCCTTGTCTTCCTCTTCGGCGGACACGAGCTTGATTTCCCAGCCGATTTCCTCGCCAAGAATCTGGAACGTGGCTTCGTCCAATGACTGCGTGGCCGTAGCCATCTCACCCAAGTGGAACATCACAGTTACCAGCGCAGCCGGATTGACATTAATCTTCTCTGCCAAGTCAGCAAGGCTTGCGCCCTGACGCAAACGAATCACCTGACCGTCGCCGCGCGGAATACGCACGCCGCCGATGGTTGGCGCTTTGATCTCCTCATATTCGCGGCGTTTTGCCAGCCTGTTCTTACGCGCCTTGGAAGACTTGCCTCCTTGACGGCCAAACGCGCCTGCGGCACCGCCGCGACCGCGACCTCCACCACGAGCGGGGCCACTGTTAGGCATGTTATTTTGGAAGGCACCCTGTTGAGCGGCTCCACCTTGGAAGCCGGGGCGAGCACCGCTGCCTTGGCCGCCAGGGCGACCCTGAGACCACTGGCCACCACCCTGGCGCCCACCTTGCGCTCCTTGCGCGGGGCGACCACCACGGAAGCCGGCGCCACGAGCACCTCCTCGTGCTCCACCGCGAGCGCCGCCACGCCCACCGTCGCCGTTGGCAGCGTTTGGACGTGCCATAGGATGCGGGCGCGGAATATCGCCTGGCGTGGGGGAATGCGCGCCCATGCCCTGCTTGCGGCTGAACGGATTGTTTCCAGGACGAGGGCCTGAAGTGTGTGGGCGCGGCGTCACGGGCGCAGGAGCGGCAGGAGATGCAGCCGCAGTGGACGACGGAGCCGACGGCGCGGAAGGGGAAGCCGCCTTGTCAGCGAGCGGCGTTTTGGCTGTCTTGGGTGCCACTGGAGCACTCGGAGTTGCTGCTGCAGCGGGTGCAGCAGCTGATTGAGGAGACGATGTGGCGCCGGACTTAGGCGCAGCTGGAGCAGGTGACTTGGAAGTAGGCTTACGCGCTGGCGTCTCTTGACTGCCTTTTGGCGCCAAAGCGTCCTTCAACTTACGTGCAACAGGAGGCTCAACAGTGGAGGACGCGGATTTGACGAACTCCCCCATCTCCTTAAGCTTCTCCAGCACAGCCTTGCTGTCAAGGCCGACTTCTTTGGCGATTTCATATACGCGTGGTTTTGCCACTACTTGTTCTCCTATCCGTGACCACGCGCCCGCGCAGTCATTGCTCGATAATGGTGAGCCTGTTCATCGTGCGACCATAATCGTGTGCGTCCTCATCATTGCTCGGCCAGGCGTTTTTATATCCTGACACACCGCCCACAAGCATACCCAAGCCGCTGGATTACTCTGCGGCTTGCGCTTCCAACTTCTTGGCATGAGCCTCAGTGGACTCAATACCAATCTTCCAGCCGGTAAGTTTGGCAGCCAAGCGCGCGTTTTGCCCTTCCTTGCCAATAGCCAGCGAGAGCTGATCGTCATGAATAAAGGCAACAACAGTCTTGCTCTTTTCGCTAATCACCTGTACATCCGTAGCAACAGCCGGCGAAAGTGCGGAGGCTACGAACGTGGCCGGATCATCGGAATAGTCGACAATATCAATCTTCTCTTGGCCGAGATTCTCCATCACAGCACGCACACGCGCGCCACCTGGACCAATCAATGCGCCTTTAGGATTGACACCTTCTGCGTTAGCCTTGACAGCAATCTTTGTGCGAGCGCCGGCCTCACGTGCAATCGCCATAATCGAAACAGCACCCGACACCAGCTCTGGCACCTCGCGCTCAAACAAGCGGCGCACCAGCTCAGGGTGTGAACGTGAAACAATAATTTCTGGACCTTTAAGACCGCGACCTACATTGACCACATACACACGCAAACGCTCGCCATGACGGTAATGTTCGCCAGGTACTTGCTCACGACGCGGCAAAATAGCCTCAACATCACCCACTGCAATATGCACATTGGCAGCATCTTTGGCATCCTGCTGCACTACGCCAGTAATGATATTGCCTTTTTGACCGCTAAATGCGCCAAACACCTTATCGTCCTCAGCACGGCGGAATAGCATCGTAATCACCTGACGTGCGGTGGACGCAGCCAGACGGCCGAAATCCTTCGGTGTGTCATCGTATTCCTCTCCCAACGTGGGAGCGGGATGAGGGTTGTCTTCAGTGGGCGTACCTGCGATTTCATCAGCAGCCCATATCGTAAAGGAGCCGGCACGTTCATCAAGTTCGACGCGCGCATGCTTGGCAGCATGCGGGGTCTTCAGATAGGCGAGGCGCAATGCCTCAGCAAGTGCGGTGTCAAGCGTTTCTGCGTCGATGTCCTGCTCCGCTGCAAGCTTATGCATTCCCGTCAGGTCCAGTTCCATACCTGTAAAGACCTCCCTTAAATTATTGGACGATTGTTAGCTGCGCTCATATGGTCATACTTATTGTCTAGTCTACTGTTTTATGCAGACACTTAGGGGCAGTTCGGCTTTGAGAACAAAAGCTCTTGCGGTAGCGCTCCTGTGCGCACTTGCGTTCTTGTTGTCCAGCTGCACCACTGCTCAACTTGAAGCACAGGTGAATGAATACTCACGCCCTAGCGCTTGCGAACGTTCTTACGAATCCGCAACGACCCGCAGTGACGCCTATCGTTCTAGTGGATTGCTAATAGCACGCTATCTAGCCGCACGCACTGCCACTGAATCGTGGATTGATGTCGCTGTTTCCTGCCCTGCACGGTTAAGCGAAGGTATCGTGCACGCTGCACAAGCCTCCTATGCGAGCGAGTATCTGGCGGGCCGGCTTGGGCTGGAGGCCAAAACTCCCGAAACCGTGGATTTCAGCAAAGTAGCACATATCAACATGGACGCCGAGGCACTGTCGAGTATTGTACTGGAGGAAGATCGCGCCGGTTTTTGCATGGAAATATTAGCTGCACGCGAAACAGCGAATGCCACGCTATCGATTGCAGACAATCATAAAACTGTGGCACAACGATTGTTCTCCTTATCCGGTGCCGACAGCGATCCGCGTCAGAAAGTGTATGCGGTCAATCAGTTGCTTGCTCACCCTGATGTTATCGAAGATCCAGCCACAGGGTTGACCGTCCCAACTGTTGCGGCGGTTGAAATGAACTGCGCACGTTCTTGGTTTGACGCCCTGAAGCAAACTAAAGCACTCTCACGCGCTTCGAAGAAATGGATGGTAGAGGCGAGCATCAACCGCATCTGGCGTGCTTTCAATCTTGGCTATCCCTCATTTGACGAGGCTCTTCTACAGTAGCCACCCAACAGAAAAAGATTTACTGAAGATTCTCTTGCCAGCGTTTAAATCGCATGAATCTGTTATCGCGTCGTCGCCTCGACGATATCTACGTTTCAGCCTCGCCTACAGACAGCCCACTGGGCTGTCTGCTTAGCGGCTCGGCGGATGAGGCGAGATTCGAACTCGCGGAGGGGTTCGCCCTCACACGCTTTCGAGGCGTGCTCCTTAGACCGCTCGGACACTCATCCATGTTGCCTGTCTGCAAGCAACTTGTCCATTATGCCACAGATTCGCCATCCGGCAAGTTGCTCGCAGTGTCGTAGACATTATTTAATTCGATTTAACTCGCCTCTACCAGCGCTGCTATTTACGACAGTGTACGTACAGCACGAATAGATTGAGCTCTGGAAGCTAGCTCGTCGTCAGGCGGATACGCCACATGTTCAAGCGTTAAACCTTGCGGCGCAATCGGCCCAGTGCTGCCTTCACGCTCGGGGACTTTCATCTTGCTAGCAAACCAGTCAAGATCCCGTTTGCCGACCCCAACCTGCACACAGGCGTTAACCAGCGAACGCACCATATTGCGTGCGAAGGCGTCAGCTACGATGGTAAAACACAACAGGCCTGATTCAAGCGTGGGAACAACATAGGATTTCTGCGATGACTGCGACGCTGCCTGTGTTGTCATCTGCGCCACAGCATACTCAACTTGTGCGTCTTGCTGAGTTTGCGCAACGTTTCCTGTACACAAGGGCGTTGACACAATGCGTTCCCAGCTGGCTCGCTTTACTTCACGGATCGTAGTGCCGCCCTGATTCGGAGTAGCAAAAGACCCAAAATCATGCAAGCCCAGTGTCATGGAAGCAGCCTGATTCATTTTTTCAATATCCAAAACGTCATCAATATGCAACACGCATCCACGCAGGCGCGGATCGACTTCGCTCTCTTTATCAGCGATACGATACACATAAGTGCGCTCCAAAGCGGAAAACCGAGCGTCGAACCCTGTTGGGGCTGGGCTGATGGAATGAATGGTTATATCACTGGGCACAATGCGCTGCAACCGATGTTCCAATGCTGTCACAGCCGATACTTGCATATGCCCCTTAGCGCGACTCAACGTGCTTGCATTGATGTCGACATGGCATACTTGATGGCTGGCATGCACCCCTGTATCAGTACGCCCAGCCACCACCAAGCGAATAGGGTCGTCCGAATCGTCCGGCGGTACGCGCAGCACCCGACGTATCGCATTTTCAATCTCCCCTTGCACAGTGCGAACATTGGGCTGAAGCGCCCATCCATAAAATCCCCCACCGTCATAGCCTAAGTCTATTCGAAGTCTCATAGTCCCCTATAGTACGACTGGCGTAATAGCAGCTAGGTGCACCCCGCCGTCAACAATCTCCATAAGCCATGCAAACGTGCTTATTGTGAGCAAAAGTTCCTCCATTCGGATATTGCATCGCTCGAAGGACAATAGTCGAGAAATCTTTTCGATAAACCTATACGCCAGTTACGTGTTCAACCAAGTACGCGAGTAACGAAACAGTAAGAGCCGAGAACCATGATAGATTCTCGGCTCTTATTTGCAGAAGAGAGATAGGTATCACTCAGACTTGGCTTCTTCAGCCTTATCAGCCTCAGTTTCCTTAGCTTCCTCGACTTCCTCAGCCTTGTCAGCATCTTTCTCGGTGCTGGCTTTCTTTGGCTTGGCGGCAGCCTTCTTGGGCTTGCTCTCTGACTTGTCGTCCTTGGCGGCAGCCTTCTTCGACTTAGAGGCCTTCTTGGTTTCAGCCGCGGTCTCTTCAGCAGCAACTTCAACAGTCGCCTCATCCTTGGCTTCTTCAGCCTTGACAGCAGTCTTGGTGGCCGCTTCAGCTTCCTTGACCACAGCCTTCTTCTGGCTCACTGGCTCAGTGACAAGCTCGATAATTGCTGCCGGCGCATTGTCACCAACACGGGAAGCGATCTTCACAATGCGAGTGTAACCACCCTCGCGCTGCTCCATCTGCTCGGCAATCTGGGTGAACAGCAGGTGCACCACGGACTTGTTGCGAATCACGCGCATCACACGACGGCGGGAATGCAGATCACCGCGCTTAGCAAAAGTGATCAGGCGCTCGGCCAGCGGGCGAAGGCGCTTGGCCTTCGGCAGTGTGGTGGTGATACGCCCATTCTGGAACAGGCTGGTGGCCATGTTCGCGAGCATGAGGCGCTCGTGAGCAGGACTGGAGGCCAGACGTGGGCCCTTCTTAGGTGTAGGCATTATTACTCCTTATTGCTTACGGCACGGTTCGGGTGGGCAAACGCCCGAACATCCGAACCGGCCAAAGCGGTTAATCAAAGAATGTCACTCATCTTCTGGGGAGAAGAATGTGCCACCTTCGAGATTGTTGGGGTCGAAGCTGCCAAGCGGCGAAGCCTTCAGAGACAAACTCAGAGACTGAAGCTTCTCCTTGACTTCATCGATGGACTTCATACCGAAATTGCGGATGTCGAGCAGATCCTGCTCGGTGTGGGACACCAGCTCGCCGATGGTGTGGATACCCTCACGCTTCAGGCAGTTGTAGCTGCGCTGCGTCAAGTTCAAATCCTCAATCGGCACGGCATGTTCAGGGTTGGTCTCTTCCACAACGGGAGCAGAACCAACCTCGACACCTTCGGCCTGGACGTTAAGCTCGCGACACAAGCCGAAGAGCTCAACCAGTGTGGAACCAGCAGAAGCCACCGCATCGCGCGGGGAGATAGCCGGCTTAGTCTCCACATCGAGAATGAGCTTGTCGAAGTCCGTGCGCTGTTCGACACGGGTGGCCTCGACCTTATAGCTCACCTTAAGCACCGGAGAGTAGATGGAATCGACCGGAATACGGCCAATTTCGTCGCCGTCCTGCTTGTTCAAAGCAGCCGGCACATAGCCACGGCCACGCTCGACAGTGAACTCGATTTCAAGTTCGCCATCATCGGCCAAAGTAGCAATATGCATCTCTGGATTGGCGATAGTGACGCCAGCGGGCGGAGTGATGTCACCAGCGGTGGCTTCGCCCTTTCCGCTCTTGCGTAGATACATGACCACTGGCTCGTCATATTCGCTGGTGAGCACTATGCCCTTGATGTTCAGCAGAATTTCAGTGACGTCTTCCTGAACACCAGGCAGAGTGGTGAACTCATGCAAAGCTCCAGAGATGCGCACCGATGTGACAGCAGCACCTGGGATTGAGCTCAGCAGGGTGCGGCGCAGCGAGTTGCCAAGCGTGTAGCCAAACCCCGGCTCAAGAGGTTCGATAGTGAAGCGGGAGCGCTGAGGATTCAGCGATTCCTCGGTAAGAGTCGGACGCTGTGCAATAAGCACTGTTGTATCCTTTCAGCTTTTGTCTCGGCGGTGCACTCGCCGGTCATAAGCGGGTTGGATGAATATTATCTGGTAAATAGTGCTCAGACGCGGCGGCGCTTCGGGGGACGAACGCCGTTGTGCGCTTGTGGGGTGACGTCGGTAATGGAACCAACTTCAAGCCCTGCGGACTGCAGGGAGCGGATGGCGGTTTCACGACCAGAACCTGGCCCCTTCACGAACACGTCGACCTTCTTGACACCGTGCTCCATAGCCTTGCGAGCGGCGGATTCGGCAGCCATACCAGCGGCGTACGGCGTGGACTTACGCGAGCCCTTGAAGCCGACGTCACCACCAGATGCCCAAGACACCACTGCGCCGGACGGATCGGTGATCGAGATGATCGTGTTGTTAAAAGTGGACTTAATATGCGCTTGCCCGACGGGGACCGACTTGCGGTCGCGGCGACGCGGCTTACGCGTGGCTTGCTTTTGAGCTGCCATTGACCCTCGTTTCCTAATAACGAATTTGCTTGCCAACTCACGCGATGAGGATTACAACCTCGTGGCGTGGGTCGTGCCACCGACTACTTGGTGGCCTTCTTCTTTCCGGCGACCGTACGCTTCGGACCTTTGCGGGTGCGAGCGTTGGTCTTGGTGCGCTGGCCGCGCACAGGAAGACCCTTGCGGTGACGCTGGCCTTGATAGCAGTTGATTTGAATCTTGCGACGAATATCAGCGTCGATTTCACGGCGCAAATCACCCTCGATCTTGTAGTTAGCTTCGAGGTAGTCACGCAGCGTGATCAGCTGCTCGTCGGTAAGATCCTTGACGCGAATGTCTGGGCTGACGCCCGTCGCAGCAAGCGTTTGCTTCGCACGAGTGCGCCCGACACCGAAAATGTAGGTGAGGGCAATTTCGATGCGCTTCTCATTGGGGATGTCGACTCCGGCAAGACGTGCCATTGCGATTCCTTCTCATGTTCCGTAGGTCTTGCACCTGCTCGTCCGGCTAACCGGCACGGGCCTACGTGCCCGTGGTTCAACGCCTTGCCTGTAGGCAGACGCTGTGAGAAAGTGCCTTATTAACTTGTGCCGCTGGCAAACCTGCTCAGCCTTGGCGCTGCTTGTGGCGCGGGTTGATGCAGATCACCATGACGCGGCCGTGACGACGGATCACGCGACAGCTCTCGCAGATCCTCTTCACACTAGGGCTGACCTTCATGGTTTTCCTTTGCTTGTACCTTACTTGTAACGGTACGTAATGCGCCCGCGGGTCAAATCGTATGGGCTCATTTCGAGCACCACACGATCTTGCGGGAGGATGCGAATGTAATTCTTTCGCATTTTGCCGGAGATGGTGGCGAGCACGATGTGCTTGTTTTCGAGTTCGACGCGAAACATCGCGTTCGGCAGTGCTTCCACTACCCGTCCTTCGACTTCAATCACACCGTCTTTTGCCATATGCTCTGGTTCCATCCTTAGGGTGCATTACTCGGCATGTCCGAAGACACACCAAAAGTACAGGATACAAAAACCTCTCCCCAACATGCCTTCCGGCGTGTCGAGGAGAGGCTTATTTGAAACTTGCTGGCAATATGTCAGGAGCGCTCGTCAAGCGCAGTGACGATACCCTGCTGAATCTCTTCGATGTCACCGACGCCATCAATAGCAATCAGCTGACCGCGAGACTTATAGGTGTCCAGCAGAGGCGCGGTCTCCTTGGCATAGGTGTCCAAACGCTTGGCGACTGCTTCAGGAGTGTCATCAGTACGGCCCTGCTCATCGGCACGCTTAGCAATGCGTTCCATCAGCACGTCATGGTCGGCGTCAAGCGCCACCACCGCGTCAAGCGGTGCGTCCAGCTCAGAAAGCATGTCATCAAGCGCGGCGACTTGAGCAGCGTTGCGCGGATAGCCGTCAAGAATCCAGCCATTCTTCGCGTCATCTTGTGCCAAACGATCTTTGACGATGGAATTGGTCAACTCATCAGGCACCAGCTCGCCCTTGTCAGTGTATTCAATCACCTTCAAGCCGAGTTCGGTTTTATCTTTGATGTTGGCTCGGAAGATGTCGCCAGTGGAAATAGCCGGAATGCCGTAATGCTCAGCAAGCAGAGCGGCCTGAGTGCCCTTGCCGACACCCTGAGGTCCCATAATCAGCAGGCGCATAGCTTCGTTGGTGTCCTTCTGAACATCAACAACTGCTGGCGCGGGCTGCTCTTCTTTCTTAGCGCTAGCTACTTCCTTGTCACTGTGCTTGTGGAAGAGAGCTTTGCCTTCCTTGTGATCGGTGTTCTCAAAGAGGAAGCCGGCGTACTGGAACTGTTCGGTCTGAGCCTTAGCCTGACGTAGAGTGTCAAGACCGACGCCCGCGATAATCAGAATGGTGGTACCACCGAATGGCAGCTTGGAATTGAGATCCAGCGCCATAATGAGCACAGTCGGGATCAACGCCACGAACAGCAAGTAGACCGCACCGACGGTGTTAAGGCGATTGATCACGTAAGACAGGTAGCGGCTAGTGGCGTTGCCTGCGCGAATGCCTGGGATGAAGCCGCCGTACTGCTTCATATTGTCGGCAGTTTCGTCCGGATTGAACGTAATCGACGTATAGAAGAAGCAGAAGAACACAATCATCAGCGCGTACAGCGCGATGTACCACACGGAAGTGGTGTCGGCCAAATTGGAGTTAATCCATGAAACCCAGCTCTGGTCAGTGCTGCCAAACTGCGCAATCAGGGTGGGGATGGCCAAAATAGAGGACGCAAAGATGGGCGGAATAACGCCAGACATGTTAATCTTCAGCGGCAGATAGGTGGAGGAACCACCATACATTTTGCGGCCAATCATGCGGCGAGTGTACTGCACTGGAATACGGCGCTGGCACAGCTCAACAAAGTCCACGAAAATAAGAATAACGGCCAGAACGCCCACAACAATAGCGAACTTCTTCCAATTGCCATCAGTGCCGTCGGAACCCCAGCCAATCTCCCACAATTGCGGCAGGAAGCCGGAGCAGATGGACATGAAAATCAACACGGACATGCCTTGACCGATGCCCTTGTCGGTGATCAACTCGGCCATCCACATAATCAGGCCGGTGCCGCCTGTCATGATGAGCACCATAACCACGAGGTTCCACACAGAGCTGTCAGGAATAACCTGCGAGCACTGATAACTGAACAGCGCACCGGAACGCGCGGTAACGAGAATGGTGGTGGACTGCAGCACTGCTAAGCCGATGGTGAGATAACGGGTGTACTGGGTGAGCTTCGTTTCGCCAGACTGACCTTCCTTATGCAGCGCTTCAAAGCGCGGAATCACCACGCGCAGCAGCTGCACCACAATGGAAGCAGTGATGTACGGCATGACACCCAGCGCAAAAATCGACAGCTGGAGCATGGCGCCGCCGGAAAACAGGTTCACCAAACCGATGAAGTTCTCCTGATTGCTGGACAACGAGGACACACATTCTTGCACGACCTTGTAGTCCACGCCCGGGGTGGGGATGAACGAACCGATGCGATAAATAATAATGATGAACAGAACGAAGAAGATCTTCTTTCTTAGTTCCTTCGTCTTCAGGGCTTGGATTAACGTCCTCACCTTGATTCCTCCCTTGAACACCCGGCAGTGCGCT
>CAVFKU010000013.1:0-10069 GCA_963623245.1 Parabacteroides merdae | reverse complement strand
GGCACGAGCATAGCCTACAGCCTCTACTTCGTGCGACGCTCAATATGAAACCGACCCCCTCGCGTATTGGCAAGGAGGTCGGTATCGAATCTCACTTACCGAGAAACTCAGTCCTCGGAAATTGAACCGCCCGCGGCCTCAATCTTGGCCTTGGCGGAAGCAGAGACCTTCACGCCCTTGAGCGTGAACTTGGCGCTGGTCTCGCCGTCACCCAGAACCTTCACCGGATAGCCGTCGCGAACGGCACCCTTGGCGATAAGGTCAGCCACAGTCAATTCGCCACCCTCAGGGAACAGCTCAGCAAGCTTAGCGATGTTGATGACCTGGAACTGGGTCTTGAACGGGTTCTTAAAACCGCGCATCTTCGGCAGACGCATGTACAGCGGCAGCTGACCGCCTTCAAAGCCAGCACGGACATGAGTGCGCTTGGTCTGCCCCTTGAAACCACGACCTGCGGTCTTGCCCTTGGAGCCCTCACCGCGACCCACACGGGTGCGGCTCTTCTTGGCGCCCGGGGCGGGCTTGAGATCGTGCATCTGCAGGATTTCGTTGTCTGCCATAATCAGTCAGCCTCCTCGACGGTGACCAGGTGACGCAGCACATTAACCATACCGCGCACAGCCGGCGTGTCCTCGCGGACGACCGACTGGCCAATCTTCCTCAGACCCAAGGTCTGGGCAGTGGCGCGCTGGTTTGCTTTGCGGTTCACCAAGCCGTGGTGCAGCGTAATCTTCAGCTTCTTAGCTTTGGTAGCCATGCTCACTCACCATCCTTCGCTTCGCTGGCTTCAGCAGCAGCCTCTTCACGAGCCTTGCGAGCCTCAGCGATGCCTTCGGCGCGAGCACGCAGCAGCGCGTCGGGAGCGACTTCCTCAAGGGAAAGACCGCGGCGTGCCGCAATCTCTTCCGGCTCTTCAAGCTGCTTTAGAGCATCGACCGTCGCACGCACCATGTTGATGGCGGTGGGCGAGCCCATGGACTTGGTCAGCACGTCGGTGATACCAGCGCACTCCATGACGGCGCGCACCGGACCGCCGGCGATTACGCCAGTACCAGGAGCGGCAGGGCGCAGCAGCACGGTGCCTGCAGCATCATGACCGAGCACTGGATGAGTGACGGTGCCCTTGACGCGCGGCACAGTGAACATGTGCTTCTTGGCGTCCAACTGACCCTTAGCAATAGCAGCGGGAACTTCGCGGGACTTGCCGTAACCAACACCCACGGTGCCATTGCCATCGCCAACCACCACGAGAGCAGCGAAGCTGAACGTGCGACCGCCCTTATGGGTCTTGGACACGCGGTTGATGGTCACAACGCGATCGAGAAGCTCGTCGCCCTTGGTTTCTTCGCGACGGGTGCGACGCTCACCACGGCGACCATCGCCACGCTGGCCGCGACGGCCACCACGACGCTCGTCGTTGGCTTTCTCTTCAGCAGGAGCAGCCTGGGTGTTCTGAGTTTCTTCAGCCACTTGGGTTTCCTTCATTTCTTCGCTCACAGTGCCAGACCTCCCTCACGGGCGCCTTCGGCCACAGCCGCGACGCGACCAGTGTACTTACGACCACCGCGATCGAACACGACAGTGGAGATGCCGGCGGCCTTCGCCTTTTCTGCCACAAGCTCGCCGACCTTCTTGGCAGCCTCGACCTTGGTGCCCTTGAATCCAGAGAATTCGGCAGTCAATGTCGAAGCGGAAGCCAATGTCTTGCCCTGAGTGTCGTCGACAATCTGAGCCACAAGGTGACGGTTGGAACGGGTGACCACCAAGCGAGGACGCTCGGCAGTACCGTTGATGTGCTTGCGGATGCGAGCGTGACGGCGCTTGAGAGCGACCTTCTTGCCTTTTCCGAGAATAGTGACGCTCATATCACTTACCAGCCTTTCCAGCCTTGCGCAGAATACGCTCGTCGGCGTACTTAACACCCTTGCCCTTATAAGGCTCGGGAGCGCGCAGCTTGCGGATGTTCGCGGCGACCTGACCCACAGCCTGCTTGTCGGTGCCCTTAACGATCACCTGGTTGGGGTTCGGCAGCTCGAACTCGATGCCTTCCGGCGGGTTCACGGTGATGGTGTGCGAATAGCCGAGGAAGAACTCGATGCCCTTGCCCTTGGCCACAGCACGATAACCAGTGCCGACGATGTCCAAGGTCTTGGCATACCCCTCGTGCACGCCCTTAACCTTGCCGGCAATGATCGAGCGGCTCAGACCGTGCTTGGCACGGGTGGGACGCAGATCATCTGCAGGAGTGAGCACAATCTCATTGCCTTCGACGGCGCCGGTAACGCCTTCGGGAATAACGTAGGAGTCGGAACCCTTCGGCCCTTTGACCGAGAAGCTCTGACCGTCAATCTTGACTTCAACGCCAGCCGGAATGGCGACGGGGAGCTTACCAATATGCGATGCCATAATTCAGCTCTCCTTTCTCACCACACGTAGGCGACAATTTCGCCGCCAATGCCTCGGTCGAGGCATTCCTTCTGGGTCAACAATCCCGACGAAGTCGAGATAATGGCAATACCGAGACCACCGAGCGGCATCGGCAGAGCGTCGGACTTCGCATAACGACGCAAGCCAGGCTTGGAGATACGCTTGATGCCCTGGATGGAACGCTCGCCGTTGGGCCCGTACTTGAGGGTGACCTCAAGCGTCTGACCAACCTTGGCTTCCTTTGCGGAGAAGTCCTTGATAAAGCCTTCGCGCTTCAGAATCTCGGCAATGTTCGCTTTGAACTTGGAGTACGGCATATCCACAGTTTCGTGCTTTGCCGCGCTCGCATTACGCAGACGCGTAAGCATGTCTGCGATTGGATCTGTCATTGTCATGTGGGCTAGTGCCCTTTCTCGCCGTGGTTTCCGCCGTCTGTCTTGCTAACGCAGACCTGGCAGCGGACCTTCAGCGTCGATGTTTACCAACTGGACTTCGTAACGCCGGGCAGCTCACCGCGATGTGCCTTCTCACGAAGGCAGATGCGGCACAGGCCGAACTTACGGTACACGGAATGGGGACGACCGCAGACCTGGCAGCGCGTATAGCCGCGCACCTTGAACTTCGGGCTGCTGGCCGCCTTGTTCTTCAGAGCGGTTTTTGCCATATCAGTTCTCCTTGAAAGGGAAACCCAAGTGCTTGAGCAGCGAGTGAGCTTCCTTGTCGTCCTTGGTGGTGGTCACCACGGTGATGTCCATACCACGCTGATGATCGATCTCATCAGGATCGATCTCGTGGAACATGGACTGTTCCGTGAGGCCAAAGTTGTAGTTGCCCTGGCCATCGAACTGCTTGCCGCTGATGCCGCGGAAATCACGGATGCGCGGCAGAGCCGTAGTCAGAAGGCGGTCGAGGAACTCCCACATGCGCTCGCCACGCAATGTGACGTATGCGCCGATGGCCTGACCTTCACGCAGATGGAACTGCGCGACGGACTTCTTGGCCTTGGTGATCTTCGGCTTCTGGCCGGTGATCAGTGTGAGATCTTTGACGGCGCCTTCGATGAGCTTGGAGTCGCGTGCAGCAGCACCGACGCCCATAGAGACGACGACCTTCTGGACACGCGCGACCTGCATAGGGTTGGAGTGGTTGAACTCCTTCTTCAGCTCAGGTGCAATCTGCTCGTTGTACTTCTGCTTCAAGCGCGGAGTTGCCGGCGCTTCGACGGTAGTGGTGTCGCTCATGCCAGCTCCTTTCCGGACTTCTTAGCGACGCGCACGCGCACGGCCTTAACCTTGCCGTCGCGAGCTTCTTCCTTCACGGTCACGCCCACGCGGGTCGGCTGCTTCGTCTCCGGATCAATCAGCATCACATTGGAGCGATGAATCGGAGCCTCAACAGAGACAATGCCCGCCTGCTGACCCTGCTGGGTGGCGCGAACGTGCTTCTTGACGATCTGAACACCTTCGACAATCAGACGGTCGTCGGCGAGCACGCGAGTGACAACGCCTTCCTTGCCGCGATCCTTGCCACGGATGACCTTGACCTGATCGCCGCTCTTAATTTTGGCTACCATAATCAGATCACCTCCGGTGCGAGAGACACGATGCGCATGAAGCGCTTGTCGCGCAGCTCACGGGCAATCGGGCCGAAGATACGAGTGCCTTTGGGTTCACGGCCGGAGCCGAGAATCACAGCGGCGTTCTCGTCGAACTTGATGTAGGAGCCATCCGCACGGCGGTGCTCCTTGACGGTACGGACGACGACAGCCTTAACCACGTCACCCTTCTTGACCGATCCGCCAGGGATCGCGTCCTTGACCGAGGCGACGATAACATCGCCCAGGCCGGCATAGCGTCGCTTCGATCCACCGAGCACGCGGATAGCAAGGATTTCCTTGGCACCCGTGTTGTCGGCGACATGAAGCCGCGTTTCCTGCTGAATCATTGATTCTCCTTAGCCGAGCTGGTTCTCCCCGCACACTGAGCGCAAGCGCGACACCCAAAAAGAGTGGCACCACTTACGCTCAGTGGACGGCGAGCCTTGCCGAACTGTTATTTACTTGGCGCGTTCGATAATGCTATCGAGACGCCAACGCTTGGTCTTACTCAGAGGCCGAGTTTCCATAATACTCACGAGGTCGCCAATGTGGGCGTCGTTGTGTTCATCATGGACTTTGACCGTCTTAGTGGAACGAACGACCTTGCCGTACAGCGGGTGGGTCGAACGCTTCTCAAGCTCCACAGCAATCGTCTTGTCCATAGCTTCGGACACGACGTAGCCGCGGCGAACCTTACGGAAGTTGCGCTCTTGAGCCATGTTCACTTCTCCTTAACGGTTTCTGCGGCGGTCTGCTCAGTGCTAATGCCAAGCTCGCGTTCGCGCAACACAGTGTACATGCGGGCGATGTCGTGCTTGACAGCCTTGAGGCGAGCCGTGTTCTCAAGCTGACCAGTGGCGGACTGGAAGCGCAGGTTGAACAGCTCTTCCTTGGACTTCTTCAGGAAGCCCTCGATTTCCTCAGTGGTCTTCTCGCTGAGATTCTTGATGGAGTACTCTTCGGTTCCGACTGTCATATCAGATGTCACCGCCTTCACGTGCAATCACACGGCACTTCATGGGAAGCTTGTCGATAGCGCGGCGCAGAGCCTCGCGGGCGACTTCCTCCGAAACGCCACCGATTTCGAACATCACGCGGCCGGGGTGGATGTTGGCCACCCAGAATTCCGGCGTGCCCTTACCAGAACCCATTCGGGCACCGAGCGGGTGCTTGGTGAGCGGGCGATCAGGGAAGATCGTAATCCACACACGGCCACCACGCTTGATGTAGCGGGTCATGGCAATACGCGCAGCTTCGATCTGACGATTGGTCACATAGGCCGGAGCCAGCGCCTGGATACCGAAATCACCGAAGTTAATCTCGTTGCCGCCCTTGGACATGCCGGTACGCACAGGGCGGTGCTGCTTGCGATACTTGGTCCTCTTTGGGATAAGCATTCTTGCTCACTCCTTCGTTTCCGTGGCAGCGGGAGCCTCGACAGCAGCAGGAGCAGCCTGAGCCTCAACGGCCTCGGCAGTCTGCGGCTGGGCGGCAGCACCAGCGGCGGGACGAGCGCCACGACGCGGGCGGCGATCGCCACGACGGCCGGCGCGGTTGCCCTGCTGAGCCTGCTGCTCTTCGAACTCACGTTCAGTCATATCGCCCTTGTAGATCCACACCTTCACGCCAATACGGCCGTAGGTGGTCTTGGCTTCAAAGAAGCCGTAATCAATCAGGGCGCGCAGGGTCTGCAGCGGAACGCGACCCTCACGATAGAACTCAGAACGGCTCATTTCCGCGCCGCCGAGACGACCGGAGAGCTTGATACGGATGCCCTTGGCACCAGCACGCATGGCGTCCTGCTGAGCCTTGCGCATGGCACGGCGGAAGGTCACGCGGTTTGTCAGCTGCTCAGCGATGCCCTGAGCGACGAGCTGAGCGTCCAGCGCGGCGTTCTTGACTTCGAAGATGTTGAGCTGAACTTGCTTGCCGGTGATCTTCTCCAGCTTGGCACGAACACGTTCGGCCTCAGCGCCACGACGGCCAATCACGATGCCCGGGCGGGCGGTGTGAATGTCCACGCGAACGCGGTCGCGAGTGCGTTCGATAACAACCCTGCTGACACCAGCACGCTCAAGGTCTTTGGTCATCTCCTTGCGAATCTGATCATCCTCAAGCACGAAGTCGCGGTAACGTTCGCCGCTCTTGTTGGAATCGGAGAACCACTTGGAACGATGGTTCTCAGTGATGCCCAGGCGATAGCCAAAGGGATTAATCTTCTGACCCATCTTTAGCGGGCTCCTTCCTTGTTGGCGACGACGACCGTGATGTGGCTGGTGCGCTTGTTGATACGAGCGGCACGACCCTGAGCACGAGCGCGGAAACGCTTGAGCGTCACGCCTTCGTCCACATAGGTCTCCTTAACAACCAGATCGTTCTCGCGGAACGGCTCGCCGGCCTTGTCGGCCTTGACGCGCGCGTTGGCGATGGCGCTCTCCAGAACCTTGCGAACCGGCAGGGACGCAGACTGGGGGGCGAACTTCAAAATGGTGACGGCTTCGCTCGCTTGCTTGCCTCGGATGAGGTCGACCATGCGGCGAGCCTTGCGCGGCGTCACGCGGACGTGACGAGCGATTGCTTTAGCTTCCATAAGTCATGCTCTCCTTTAGCGGCGGGACTTCTTGTCGTCCTTCACGTGACCTTTGAAGGTCTTCGTGGGGGCGAACTCACCGAGCTTGTGGCCAACCATTGCTTCGGTGACGAACACCGGAACATGCTTGCGACCATCGTGGACTGCGAACGTGTGCCCGATGAAATCAGGGGTGATCATCGAACGGCGGGACCATGTCTTGATGACGTTCTTGGTGCCCTTCTCGTTCTGCTCGTCGACCTTCTTCTGCAAGTGGGCGTCGACGAAGGGGCCCTTCTTGATGCTACGAGTCATCTTCTCGACCTTCCTTACTTGCGGTTCTTACCATTCGGACGACGACGAACAATCATCTTGTTCGAAGCCTTCTTCGGACGGCGAGTACGCACTTCGCCCTTGCCCCACGGGGAAACCGGCGGCTTGCCACCGCGAGTACGACCGCCGTGCGGGTGGTCGACAGGGTTCATGGACTCACCACGAGTGATCGGGCGCTTGCCCATCCAGCGGGCACGACCGGCCTTGCCGAGCTGCACGTTGGCGTGATCTTCATTGCCGACCTCACCAACAGTGGCGCGGCAACGCGCGTCGACATTGCGGATTTCGCCGGACGGCATACGCAACTGAGCGTAAGCACCGTCCTTAGCAACAAGCTGCACAGCAGTACCAGCAGAACGCGCAATCTTGGCGCCGCCCAGCGGGCGAAGCTCAATCGCGTGCACGATGGTACCGGTGGGGATGTTACGCAGAGGCAGGTTGTTGCCCGGCTTGATGTCAGCCTGAGCGCCAGTCTCGATAACATCTCCCTGCTTGAGACCCTTCGGCGCGATGATGTAGCGCTTCTCGCCGTCTGCATAGTGCAGAAGAGCGATACGGGCAGTGCGGTTCGGGTCGTACTCAATATGAGCAACCTTGGCGGGCACGCCGTCCTTGTCCCAACGACGGAAGTCGATGAGACGGTATTGACGCTTGTGGCCGCCGCCGCGATGGCGGGAGGTCATACGGCCGTAGGAGTTACGACCGCCGGTCTTTGACAGTTTGCGAACCAGCGACTTCTCAGGCGTGGAACGCGTAATCTCGGAAAAATCCGAGACGGAAGCGTTGCGGCGACCTGCAGTCGTCGGCTTATATACGCGGATAGCCATAATGTAGTTCTTCCTTTAACTTTTCTCGGCTAGCCTTCAGTTACCGAAGATGTCGATCGTCTGGCCCTCAGCAACGGTGACGATAGCACGCTTCTGATTGACGCGCTGACCGAAACCGGTGCGGGTGCGCTGACGCTTGCCGGCGCGATTGAGAGTGTTGACGTTCGTCACCTTGACATTGAAGATCTCTTCAACAGCTTGCTTGATCTGCACCTTGTTCGCGTTCGGAGCCACCACAAAGGTGTACTGGCCACGATCGGAAGCGGCGTAGCTCTTCTCGGAGACGACGGGCTTCAAAATCACGTCATGAGACGGCTTGTGAATAGCGACCATCTAAATCAGGCCTCCTTCGGCTCGGTCTTCGCTGCAACGAATGCCTCGAAGGCTTCCTTGGTGAAGACAACATACTGCGCGGTAACCACGTCGTACGTGTTGAGCTGATCAACAAAAATCGGGTGAACAGTCGGGATGTTGCGCACAGACAGCCACTCGTTCACATTGTCGCGCGTGAGCACAACAGTGGTGAACTTGTTGTCGGTGACAGGGGTAAGTGCAGCAACAGCCGTCTTGGTGGACGGAGCGTCAGCCACGGCGAAGTCCACGATGGCAATACGACCAGCGTTAGCGCGATCGGACAGCACATACTTGAGCGCTGCTGCCTTCATCTTCTTCGGGGTGCGCTGATCGTACTTGCGCGGCTGAGGGCCGAACACAACACCACCGTGATACCACTGAGGAGCGCGGGTCGAACCCTGACGGGCGCGACCGGTGCCCTTCTGCTTCCACGGCTTCTTGCCGCCGCCGGAAACATTGGCACGGGTCTTGGTGGCGTGAGTGCCCTGACGAGCGGCAGCCAGCTGAGCCACCACAACCTGGTGAATCAGCGGCACATGCGCTTGCACGTCTTCGGCAGAAATGCCGAAGAGTTCAACTGGAGCCTTGACGGTGCCAGTCTTGGCGCCCTTGGCGTCAGTGACGTTCAGAGTAACGTTTGCCATGGTTTATCAGGCTCCCTTCACTGCCGAACGGACGAGAACGATGCCGCCCTTGGGGCCGGGAATGGCGCCCTTGATGGCGAGAATGCCGTTCTCAACATCCGCGGAAACGATGGTGAGGTTCTGCACAGTGGAAGTCACATGACCCATGCGACCAGCCATGCGCTTGCCCTTGAGAATGCGGCTCGGGGTGGCGCAAGCGCCGACCGAACCAGGGCGACGCTCGTTCTTGTGCGAGCCGTGCGTGCGGCGATAAGACTTGAAGCCCCAGCGCTTGATGGTGCCAGCGAAGCCCTTGCCCTTGGTGGTGCCGGTCACGTCGACCTCAGTGCCCTCAGCGAACACTTCAGCGGTCAGCTCCTGGCCGACTTCGTATTCGGTGGCGTTATCTTCGCGCACCTCAACGAGATGACGACGCGGCGTGACACCAGCCTTGGCAAAGTGGCCAGCCAGCGACTTGGTCACCTTGGTCGGGTCAATCTGGCCGTAGCCAATCTGAACGGCGGTGTAGCCGTCAGTTTCATCGGTTTTGATGGCGGTCACCACGTTGGTGGAGACGTCAACCAGCGTGACGGGAACGAAGAAGCCGTTCTCGTCCCACACCTGAGACATGCCGAGCTTCTTGCCCAGCAGCGCCTTGCGATCTGCTCTTTGCGACATAGCGGTTCCTCCTTCCCTTACAGCTTGATCTCGATGTTGACATCTGCGGGCAGGTCGATGTGCATCAGGGAATCCACGGCCTTGGGGGTCGGGTCCACGATGTCAATGAGGCGCTTATGCGTGCGCATCTCGAAATGCTCGCGAGAATCCTTGTACTTATGAGGAGAACGGATAACGCAGAACACGTTCTTCTCGGTCGGCAGCGGAACGGGGCCAACAACAGTTGCGCCCGCGTTCGTCACCGTTTCGACGATTTTCTTCGCCGATTGGTCGATGACCTCATGGTCATAGGACTTAAGCCTGATACGGATTTTCTGTCCCGCCATTGCCGTCCGCCCTTTCTAGCGATTGTCTTACTGTTTACCAACCTGTTCAAGAGCACCGGCACGCATGGCCTCCCTTGGACATACGTCCATGTGGCGGTCATCCGACATCAGTGCGCGACCCTTGGGACCACTGGTGGGCAATCCCTTGTCCGCGCTCGCTTTTTCAATTCCAATTTGCGAGCCCAATTCAGGCAACTTGCCTATTGAACCACCGAGGCGGGACTAGGGAAAATATGGCGTGTCGAACCACACACATGTTATTTGCAACCATCATGTTATTCGGGTTATAGGCCAGAATGTGTGTCTGAAATTGGCTTTGAGTCCTTGTGTTGCAA
>CAVFKU010000012.1:0-31100 GCA_963623245.1 Parabacteroides merdae | reverse complement strand
TTGCAACACAAGGACTCAAAGCCAATTTCAGACACACATTCTGGCCTATAACCCGGTCCGCTGATGCTCCCTCCGCTCGAAAGGGCAGTGGGCGTGGCATGCTGCGCCCAAAATGAAAGGGTTATAGGCCAAATGAAGGGGTGCGGATTGGATAGCGAAGCGTCTATTTAGAAAGAATGCACGCTGACGGAGAAGCAAACGGCGTTATTGTTTCAGCCCGATAGACTGGTGGTATGCATTACTTCACCCCCAAGCGCTGCGCAGAAACAGACAAAATCATGTATCACGACAAGGCACAGGCGCAACGGGCAGTGGATCAGAGCTGGGCCGAGCGCGGCGCCGAACTGTGGGTGTATCGATGTGAATATTGCGGCACTTGGCATCTGACGCATCGTGACCCACAGTCCAGCTATCGATATGCACCGCTGAATCAGCAGCTCAAACCGCGCAACCGCAAGAAAGGCTACAAGCCGAGACGGCGTTAACGCGAGCTTCCATTGTCAAGAAATATCACAAGAAGCATCAGAGAGATGCCTTACTTCTCCAAACGGAAGCCTTGTAGATGGGCTAAAGGCTGCATCTTGTGATTGTCGCCCATTTCTTGGGCGGCGAGCTTGGCGATCTGATCACTGAAAGCATCCACAGGCCGGTCTGCGTTGCGCAAATCGTAATACTCGTGCACAGTGGCATCGAACAACGCGAGATCCGCCCCAATTGCGGCTTTGGACTGCTCGTCGCTGGGATAGACGTTGTCGAAGAACTGCATGGTGTGGGGCATGCGCGGCTTAACGGCCGGCTCTTGGGCGGGCTTGCCGATGGCCAGACCCAGCACGGGATAGGTGTATTGCGGCAAATGCAACGCCTCGACAAGACCTCGCACGTCGTTGAGCAGTGAACCGAGAATCACACAACCAAGCCCCAGCGACTCGGCGGCGGTCTCCATGGCATGCAAAGCAAGCACGGCGTCGTTGTGTGCTTGCGTGAAACGATAGCTGCCGCTCAGACCATAATGTTCGGGGTCGGTCGGCACGCCTTTGCTGGCCGCGATCAGCGCGTTGCGATGCTCGTCGGCCACGAACACATACAACAATGGCGCAGTGGCGATATATGCTTGGTTGCCGATTTCAGCCATGCGTTGCTTGAGCGCTGGATTCTGCACGCGGATGGCCGACCAATCGTTGAGGTATTGGCTGGAAGCGGCATGTTGCGCGGCGTCTTCCAGCATGTTGCGAATGTCGTCACTAATAGGCTCGTCCACGAAGGCGCGAATGGAACGACGGTTGAGCAGGGTTTCAATAGTGCTATTAGTCATGCGAGTATTCTCGCACATACCGCGCATGTTTGCGATGATTTCATGAGCGCTTGCGGTGGCGACGGTCAACCAACGCTTGTGAACCTCGGCTGGAGAGCGTGGATACAACCGCTCCGAACGCTGCTGAAGTTGCAGCGAACGCAACGTTCATCAATAAACTTTGTTGAGCATCATCCGCAGTGTTTGGTCGACCTGTACCTTTGTCCCAGACCATTTGAAATAGGCGACCAGCCGCTAACCCTGCAACAGCAGGAATTGCCATCTTGAGCAACTTATCACCCAAGGAGTCTGGGTCGCTTAGCATCCGATCGCGCAAGGCATCGATTTTGCTGTCGATGCGACGCAAGTTTTCGACCGTTTTGTCCACGCTGGAATTAGCGGCATGCTTTCTGTTGCTCATAGTCACCAGTCTAACGCCGGTGCCGAGAAGATTTCTTCGTTCGACTTCGCTTCAGGTGAAATGGCAATGAGCGTGGGATGGCTGCTGGAGGTGATGGAGAAATATGAGCCTTGAGTGGTAGGTAAGGGGGAGCACGGGGTAATGTTAGCGTATGAGCGAAAATAAGCGCGACGGCAATGGCGCCGTTGAGAATGCAGGACTGCTGGTGCTGCTTCGCCACGGGCAAACAGCGTGGAGCGAATCTGGCCAGCACACCGGCCGCACAAATATCCCGCTGACGGCTGTGGGCGAGCGACAGGCCAGCGATGCTGGCGAACGGTTGCGGTTGGCATTCCCTCAAGGTTTTGAACCTGGGTGCGTGTTTGCCAGTCCGCTGAAACGCGCGCAGCAGACCGTCAAGCTGGCTGGGTTCGAGCAGGCCTCTACGTTGAACGATATTGCGGAATGGGATTATGGTGCTGCTGAGGGGCGCACGCGCCAGCAGGTTCGAGAACTTAGCGGCTTTGAGTGGGACGTGTGGCGTGACGGCCCGCAGGCATTGCCGCAGCGAATGCAAGCCGACTGGGTGGAAACATCGCCGAGTGGCGAACAGGTGCCTGTACATGCCGGCGCCGGCGAAACCGTTGAAGAAGCGGCAGCGCGAGCTAGAGCGGCTATTGCAACGGCGATTCCACTTTTGAACGAAGGGCATAACGTTCTGTTCGTCGCGCACGCGCACATTCTGCGCATCCTGACGTCGCAGTGGCTCGGTGTTGAGCCACGGTTCGCGCGCTTGCTTCGCCTAGACACGGCGCATTATTCCGTGCTCGGCCAATACAAGGGCGATCAGGTGATCGAACACTGGAATTGCTAAACACAGAGCAAGCTTTTCGTAAGCAAACGGCTAACTTTGAATTCGCAATCGGTAAAGAGTGCGCTGAGCTGCCAATATGATGCGAGCTCTTAGCGCTGCACGCGAGCGGTGCTGGAGCGCACAACGAGTTGCGCGGCGACATTGTGAAACGGTATTTCTGGCTCGCGTCCATCAATGAGATCAAGTGTCATATGCGCAGCTTTATGCGCCATCTGTACCGGAGCTTGACGGATTGTGGTCAGGCCGATGTCATGAGTGTACACACTGTCGTCGTAACCGATAACCGACACATCATCAGGCACACGAAACCCATTACGCTCTAGCTGGAACAGCAGCGGCAAAGCGATGCCGTCTTCTTGGCAGGCAATAGCAGTTGGCATTTCTGGCAAGCTCATGAGTTGAGTGACCACATCGCCAATTTGGTAATGCCCATTGCTATCAACTTTGCACACCACCACCTGTGGTTCAATGCCTTCTTTGCGGCAGCAGTCGCAAAATACGTCGAAACGGTTCTTCACTGAGAATGACAAGGAAACACCGCGGTCGGTGCTGATATAAGCAATATTGCGATGGCCAAGAGCTATGAGATGACGCGCAGCAAGAGTGGAACCTTGAGTGTCGTTAATATTGACCGCTGCAGCAAATCCATGCTGTTCAGGGTCGACAGCGTTGATGCCGATGATTGGCACACCGACGGAAGCGAGCTGGGCGCTTTCTTTGGCATCAATATCGAAGGAGACGACGATTACAGCGTCGGCGTTGCGCCGGACTGGTAAGGTGTCGAAGAATTCGCGTCGCTCCTCGATGCTGGAAATCTGAAAAATTGAAATGTCGTAGCCTTCAACATGAAGTACTTCGTTAAGTCCCTCAATAACGGAAGCAGTGAACCACAGGCTGATATGTCCGCTCATCAGCACCGCAATACGCAACGAGCGGCCAGATTTCAATGCCACTGCGGAACGAGACAGCGAGAAATTGAGTTTATCGGCCACGGCAAGTACGCGCTCGCGGGTTTTGGCCGACACGAGATTCGGGCGGGTGAAGGAACGGGAGACCGTGGAGATCGAGACGCCTGCTTCTTCGGCCACATCTTGGATGCTACTGGTCATGACGCCACTTTCTGTTGTTGCGCACAAGGTTTTAACACTTATTCCAGCTTACACGTTTCCGAGTGTTTTACCCCGTCTCGGCAGAAATGGCAGTGAATGTGCCCACTTTTCTGATGACAACGATTCATGCAATCTATATATTGTGAAATAGGGAGTTCTAGGTACATTGTGAAGCAACTATGACAACGATAACATGACCCCCCTTAACAGTATCGTCAATCGTTGTGATGGGTCGTAGCCCAGTGACATTTTCGTCGGTATTGACGGGTGAAGAGCACAATTGTGTAGTTTGTGTTCAGCCAGTTTGAGCTGGGTGCGTCGCTGTCGTGTAAATGCCCTATGATGAACAGTGCACCCCCCCCCTTGGTGTTTTGTGACTTTGGATGAGTGTGCAGGAACGCAAGAATTGCTTGTAAACACCCTTGGGGAATTCGGAGGACAGGAGATAAAGTTGAAAGCTCGCAGTATCGTTCGTTTTATTGCAGTGCCAGCCACCGCTGTGGCTTTGATGATGTTTGGTTTGCCTGCTGCACAGGCAGTTGAGACCATGCAAAGCGCCACGCAAGACACTCTGCAAAGCAAAATCACTAGCGCTACGCAGACCATTACCCTCGATAAGGATTACACCGAGGACATCACCATTGAAACCGGCAAAACCGTGACTTTGGATTTGAATGGGCATAAGTTGACCAATAAAACAAGTCACACCATCACCAACAAGGGCACGCTGACCATCAAGGATTCAGCTGGCAATGGCACGGTGGACAATGTAACTCACACCAAGGCTGCTCTGGTGAACAGCGAAAAGGCGACAGTGACTATTGAGGGCGGCACATTCACACGCTCCAAGGAAACCTACTCCAGCAGCGGAGAGAAAAATTCCTATTACGTTATCGACAACAACAAGGGCACGCTGACCATTAACGGCGGCACGGTGACGAACACCAGCAACTTTAGCTCCTTGATCCGTAACCTTGAAGGCACCCTCACGGTGAACGGTGGCACGCTCTACAACAAGTCCTTCATTGCGCTGAAGAACGATGATTACGGCACCATGAAGATCAACGGCGGCACCATCACCAGCCCTGAACAGGCCCTGCAGAACTGGAGCAACGCTACCATTAATGGCGGCACTCTGAACGGTAAGGTGTTCACTTGGGCATATACCGATAAAGGCAAGAACTTCGACAGCCAGACCACCATCAATGGCGGAACCATCAATGGTAACGTCGGTGTTGTGCCATACGGCACAACCACCGCCATGCCTGCTGCCACCATTAATGGCGGCACTATTAACGGCACGGTGAAGAAGTACACCTACAACAGTGGCGCGATTCCTGTTGACGCGACAGCAGAGGGCTCGTCAATCACCATCTCCGGCGGCACTTTCTCTGAGGCGCCTGACAGTGCTTTTATCGATCCAGATTCCGGCCTTCAGCCGAATGAGGACGGCACGTACGGCATTGCCACTCCTGAACTGACGGTCGCTGACTTCACCATCACTATTGCTGAGGATTCTGAAGGGCTGACTGTAGAAGAAATACTTTCCAAGGCTAGTGCAGCGATGAATGTTGAAGGCTACACGTTGACAGTGGATGAGGCGCAACTTGAGACGTTTAACGCTGAAGTCGCAAAGGCTGTGGTCGCTCGTAAGGAAGGCACTGCTTATGCTGGTTACACCGCGGATCTCACCATCACTGCCACCAAGAACGCCAGAACTGTTGGTGCTGCAGTGTTTACGAAGACCGTGAAGGCCACAGTTCCTGCTGTTGAAGCAGTCAAGACCACTCAGTCTGAGACGAGCAACAACACAAGCAATACAGGTCATCGCACGCTGGCAGCCACTGGTTTGTCCCTCGTGCCGTCGGTTATGACTGCTGTGATGCTGTTGGCGCTTGCTTCTAGCGGCTTGATTTACAAGCGCGTCCGCAGCAAGTAGTGATAGACGGCTATAGTTGGGGGCATGCCAACTTTTACGCGAGAAGAAATCGTGCATTTGGGCGATTTGGCCCGAATTGCGCTGACCGATGAAGAAATCACCCGCTTGCAGGGGGAATTGAACGTTATCGCCGACTCCATCAACAAAGTGCAGGAAGTCGCTTCGGATGATGTTGCGCCGACGGCCAACCCAGTTCCCCTTCAAGCCTACTTGCGCGAAGACGTTCCCGAAACGCCGCTGACGCAGAGCGAAGCGCTTGCAGGTGGGCCGAGGACCGAGGCCGGCATGTTCGTCGCGCCGCGCATCTTAGGAAGCGAGGAGTGAGTACGATGAGCGCCCCCAACGAACTGGTCAAGTTGTCCGCGGCCGAAATGGCCGCCGCCGTCAAAACAGGTGAGGTTTCCAGCCGCGAGCTGGTTGACGCGCACTTGAGCGTGATTGAAGCCGCCGAGCCAGCCATCCAAGCGTTTTTGAAGGTTTCCGCCGACGAGGCGCGCGCTCAAGCCGACGCCTTCGACGCCAAACCAGCCGCCGACAAGGCCGACCTGCCTGAACTGGCTGGTGTGCCGATCGCTATCAAGGACATGATCGTCACCAAGGGCATCGAAACCACCGCTGCCTCCAAGATTCTCGAAGGCTGGGTGCCGCCCTACGACGCCACGGTGATTGAAAAGCTCAAGGCCGCAGGGATGCCGATCCTCGGCAAGACGAACTTGGACGAGTTCGCGCAGGGTTCCTCCACCGAGCACTCCGCCTACCAAACCACTCGCAACCCGTGGGACACTGGGCGCGTGCCCGGCGGCTCTGGCGGCGGTTCCGCCTCCGCGGTGGCCGCGTTCGAGGCGCCGCTGGCCCTCGGCACCGACACCGGCGGCTCGATTCGTCAGCCCGGCGCGTTGACCGGCACGGTCGGCGTTAAGCCCACGTATGGCGGTGTGAGCCGTTTTGGCGCCATCGCCATGGCCTCCTCGCTCGACCAAATCGGCCCCGTTTCGCGCACCGTGCTCGATTCCGCCTTGTTGCAGGAGATCATCGGCGGTCACGACAAGCATGACTCCACGTCGATCCCCGAGGGCCCGCGTCCGATGGTCGCCGCCGCGCGCGAAGGCGCCAAGCGCGATTTGAAGGGTCTGAAGGTCGGCTTGGTCAAGGAGCTGGGCGGCGACGGTTTCCAGCCGGGCGTTCAGGCTCGCTTCGACGAGGCAGTGGCCAAGTTGAAGGATATGGGTGCCGAGGTCGTCGAGGTGTCCTGCCCGCATTTTGAATATGCTTTGGGTGCGTATTACATCATTATGCCTTCCGAGGTGAGCTCGAACCTCGCTCGCTACGACGGCATGCGTTACGGCATGCGCGTCATGCCGCCGGACAATGTGCCGCAGACGGCCGCCAACATGATGGCCTACACGCGCGAAGCTGGCTTCGGCGACGAGGTCAAGCGCCGCATCATCCTGGGCACCTACGCGCTGTCTGCCGGCTACTACGATGCTTGGTACGGCTCCGCGCAAAAGGTTCGCACGCTGATCATCAACGATTTCAAGGCCGCGTTCGAGCAGGCCGACGTGCTGGTGTCCCCCACCAGCCCCACCACCGCCTTCAAGTTCGGCGAAAAGATGGACGATCCGCTGGCCATGTATATGAACGACATCGCCACCATTCCGGCCAACCTCGCTGGCGTGCCCGCCATGTCCATTCCGGCCGGTCTGTCGGACGACGGCTTGCCCACTGGCTTCCAGTTCATTGCCCCGCAGCAACGCGACGAAGTGATGTACAAGCCCGCCGCCGCGCTCGAAGCTACGCTTGAGGAAGAGTGGAACGGCCCGATCTGGCAGTCGCTCAACGCCTCGTGGCTTGACGGACTGAGCAAGTAAGCGAAACGGAATCGGGAAGGATATAAAGGAATCATCATGGCTGAAAAACTGATGAAGTACTCCGAGGCCGTCAAGCAGTTTGACCCGGTGCTCGGCATGGAGACCCATGTGGAGCTGTCCACCACAACGAAGCTGTTCTGCCCTGCCGAAGTTTCGTTCGGCGGAGAGCCGAACAGTCAGCTCACCCCCGTCTCGCTCGGCTTGCCCGGTTCCCTGCCGGTGCTCAATAAGACGGCCGTCGATTACGCCATCAAACTGGGTTTGGCTCTGCACTGTGAAATTGCCGAGTTTAGCCAGTTCGCGCGTAAGAACTACTTCTATCCGGACATGCCGCGCGACTATCAGATTTCGCAATACGACAAGCCCACCAACGGCAATGGCTACTTGGATGTCGAGCTGGAGGATGGTACCGTGTTCCGCGTGCCTATCGAGCGCGCGCACATCGAAGACGACGCCGGCAAGAACACCCATGTGGGCGGTGCCGACGGGCGTATCGAAGGCGCTGACTATTCGCTGGTGGACTACAACCGCGCCGGTGTGCCGCTGATCGAAATTGTTACCAAGCCCATCGAGGGTGTTGGGGAGCGTGCGCCGGAGATCGCTGAAGCCTACATGCGCGCCATCCGCGACATCGTGCGTGCGCTGAATATTTCGCATGCCCGCATGGAACAGGGCAATATGCGCGCCGACGTGAACGTGTCGCTGCGCCGCAGTCCCGACGACCCGTTCGGCACGCGCTCGGAAACCAAGAACGTGAACACGTTCCGTGGCATCGGGAAGACCGTCCAATATGAGATTCGCCGTCAGGCGCAGATTCTGTCGGAAGGCGGCGAGGTTCTACAGGAGACCCGCCACTGGGATGAAGCCTCGCAATCTACCGCCGGTGGGCGCGTCAAGTCTGACGCTGACGATTACCGCTACTTCCCCGACCCCGACTTGGTGATGCTGCACATCACCAAGGAACATATCGACAAGCTCGCCGCTGAAATGCCCGAGATGCCGCGCGAACGCCGCAACCGGCTCAAGGGCGAATGGGGGTTGAGCGACCTGCAGATGCGCGACATTGTGAACGCCGATGCGCTCGACCTAATCGAGGCCACCGTGGCCGCCGGTGCCACCGCCGCCGGCGCGCGCAAGTGGTGGCTGGGCGAGCTGAGCCGCGAGGCCAACGCCAAGGGTATCACCTTGGAGGAGCTGGCGATCACTCCGGCCGACGTGGCCGAAGTCGAACAGCTGATCGCCGATGGCAAGCTCAATGACAAGCTCGCCAAGCAGACCGTGGCCGGTGTGCTTGCGGGCGAGGGCGCTCCGAGTGAGGTCGTCGAGAAGAAAGGCCTGAAGATCGTTTCCGATGACGGTCTGATCGACAAGGCCGTGGATGAGGCGTTCGCCGCCAACCCGGACGTGGTCGACAAGCTCAAGAGCGGCAACATGAAGCCGATGGGCGTCATCATCGGTGCGGTGATGAAGGCCACGCGCGGCCAAGCCGATGCCAAGGCCGTCACCAAGGTGGTCATGTCCAAGCTGTAAGTAGCGCGCTTGAAGCAAACAGAGGTGTGTTCTGCCGGCTCTCCTCACTGGGGGAGCCGGCATTATGTTGCTTATCTGCTATTGCGCAGCTTTACCAGCATGCGATACATATTGCGCCGCACGCCGGTGGGGATCAGACGATAGCACGCGCGTACCGCGACATTGCGCACGAACTGCGGCGCCGATACGAACCCATCATGCAAGAACTGACGTTGCAGCCGCAGCTCTTCGCGGAACATCTCCCAGCCGCCACGCCGTTCATAGGCGCCGGCGTCCACACGATACAGCACCAGCACTTCGCTCACGTTCACGAACACCACTCCGCGCAACATAAGCCGTTCCCATAACAGATAATCCTCGAAGCGCCCCGCGTGCTCCGGGTACCCCCCCGCGGCCAATACCGCCGACTTGCGCAACACCACGCTCGGGTGATGCAATGGTGACTGTATTCGCGCGAACTTCTCCAATTCACGCCCGTCCGACGGCAGCACACGCACCTGCCCGCGGCTTGCTTCATCCCACGCATTCTCTTCATTCCCCGAGAACTCCTGAATGGCGCTGCCCGCCACGCCGACCTCGCTGGCGCCGTCGAATAGCGGCAGCATGGTTGAGAATCGCGAAGGCAAGGAGATGTCGTCGGCGTCCGCGCGCGCCACCAGCTCGTATTCGCAATGCGCGAGCCCTATATTCAGCGCATGCGCGAGCCCTTGGTTGCGTTCCAGCGGCACCAGGCTGAGAGTCGGCACGCTGTCGGTGTCGCGCGACTGCGCCGCGAACCATCCGGCCATCGCCCCCTCAAGCCCATCGAGAAACGCCTGCACATCCGCCGCCACCGGCCCGTCGCGCACAATCACCAACTGATTCGGCGGTATGTTTTGCTCCACCGTGGCCGAGCGCACCGCGCGCTCAAGATGCGCTAGCGCATCCCCGCGATACACCGACATCAGCACGCAAAAGCCCTGCACCATCTCACTCATGCCCTCCAGTGTATAACTCCATATAACTTGCGTTCCGCGCGCCAATGGCATCCGATAGCCGGCGGCACTCAGCACTCAGCCGCCAGCATTCAGCAATCAGTCGTCAGCACCCGGCAGCCAGCCCCGCGCTTACGCGAACCATTGCAGCACACGCCCACATTGCTCGGCAATGCCGTCCTGAATCCGTGACACCAGCTCGCGTCGCTTGTCCTGCGTTTCCTCGTCGGCCCGCAGCTCCCTTGCGGACAGCTTCAGCGCCTCGCTGCCCGCATTGGCGAATGCGTCCGGCAGCAATGTCGCATATCGGTGCAGCAGCAGTTGGATGAGTTCAAAGTCGGCGGGCTTGGTGTCTTGCGCAAGCTGGTGCCAATGGTTCAGCTCGATGCGCTCCCAGTTGTATTCGCCGCCGATACTCATGGCCAGTTTGCGCTGTTTGCGTTGCGTGTCATAGGCGAACATGGAGGCGACGTCATACAGCGGCGCGAGCATGGGGCGCTCACCCACCGGCTCCAAAATGGCGTAGTTTTTCGCGTGTGCGTCGCTGCCCGCCATCAGGAAATTCAGTATCAGCGCCGACAGAAACAGCATGACACTGGCTTGGTTGAGCTCGTTTTCGCGGATGCAGCGCAGAATATCCACGGCGCTCGGCCCGCCGTCCGACTGGTATTTTTCTCTGGTCATATGCGCCGTGGCCTGGCAAAAATCCTCTTGATGGATGCGCGCCACTGTTTCCTCTTCCTCGCCACTGCGCAATCGCAGCAGTTTTCTGTCCCATCGTGTACTCACGATGGTTGGAAGCGTGCCGAACAAGTGGAAGTCGGTTGTGGCCGTGGGCATGTTCAATCCGCGCAGGGTTTTCATGCAGACATATTCGTTGAATGCCTGCTCATGCAGCCTGTTGATTCCGGGTTTGATGATATGCGTCGTTGCTGCGGAGCCGAGGGCCTCATGCCACTGCCCTTCCTTCAGGCACAGCGCGATTTTGTCTTGTGCCCCATTAAGAGACCAATGTTCTTCGCCGTTCTGCCACGACTGGTGGCTGGAATCGGCGATTGCACGCAGTTTTTGTTCGACCTCGCGCTCGCTGATGGGCCGCAGTTCGGCATTTTTGCGGAATGAATCGGCCTGTTCGGGAAGTACGAATTGTGCCCCGCCTGCGCAGTCAAGTCCGATTGCAGTCAGCAATGAGAAGGGGTTGTTGGCGTTGACGTCATACAGGCGCGCGATTCGTCTACGCATATCTCTGTCGTCGGGCAGAATGCCATCAATGTATGCTTCCACAGGTTTGCCTGTCCAAGGGGCAGAACGTTGCGGCATGGACAACGAAAGGCGAGGGAGTGTGGGGCTGCTGCTGTCGTAGGTGAACGAGTGCTTGCCGTGGTTGTCTTCTCGAAGGACGCCGCAGTAATGTTCTTCCACAAAAACCAGCAGTTCTTTCGGTTTCATTATTGTGCCTCCTGCTTATTGCGCAGTTTGCCGTTGAGCGCAGCTGCCTGTTCGTCGAACGCCGTCGCCATGCGCGCGAGATCCTCAAGCAAGGATTGATCGACTGTATTCAGCGTGAAGTCTTCGACCATGCTGCCGCCGGGGCTGCATGTGGCCTCTTGGGTTGCAGCGGGCTGCTTGCTTGTCTTGGTATCTGCGGAAACAGCTTGGCTTGGCTTGGCGGTTTGCGCCTGTTCTTGAGGTTGGATTGGATATGCGATGGTCAGCGTTGTATGCAGTACATTGCAAATGGAAAGGAGACGATGCATGCCGGGATCGGTGATTTTGCCCTGTTCCAGCTGGTTAATCCACGGCCGAGGGATGTTGGCGGCTTGGGCGAGTTCCGTTTGGGACAGGCCGGCGTTTTGACGCGCGTCGCGCAGTGATACCGCGAGCTGTCGCACGGAAGTAATGGTAGCGGAAAAGTCGCTCACACCGTCTCCTTTGTTGCAATTATCGAACAATTTCTTATTGTTCGATAATTCTAACATATTTATGTTGTTCGCAAAATCGAACAGTTAGGGTGTGGCTGTGGGATGGGGCAAAAGCATGTTTCATATGCCGCGAACCGCGCGAAATGTCAGGATTTTGCGAAGAGAGCAGCTTCAAATGTTTATGTTTTGCGAAGCAATGGGGGGTAGGCTGGAACTGGCTGAATGCACAACTTAGGGTAGGCAACAGTGAAATATGTCGTTGGAATGGGGAGAGTGCGATGCAATCGTCGAAATCTGTTGTTGCTGCCATGACTGCCGCTGTTGCTGCTGTGGCGCTGTCTGTTGCATGGGCTGCACCAATGGCCAGCGCTGCACCATTGCGCGACACCAGCCTCGACACTAGCTCCGACACCAATTTCAACACGAATCTCAACACCAACTCCGACACAACGTCCCTAAAAGCTCAGAGCGTTGCTGATGAAACTTCCTCAGATGCGATGCCCAGCAATCCAGATGCCGTCCTTCCTGACAAGGTTTCCAATACAATTCCCGACGATGCCACTGTTGTCTCCGAAGACCACGCTCTCACTGCCGACGGCGAACTCAAAAACATCGAAACCGGTGAAACCGTCACCGACCCCGATCTGGTCGGCACTGAAGATTCCCAACCTGATCCGCTGGCTAAAAACGACGGCCAATCTTTCATTCCGGTTGATGTTGCGGAAGTCAAAGAGAAGATTGCGGATAATAATGACGAGGCGAACCAATCGAGTAAATCATCTAAGTCGACCAAATCGTCCAAGTCAACTCAATTGACTAAGTCAACCAAAACTTCCTCCACTTCTGTTGCCTCCGCCTCTGCTGTCAGCACCTCCACCTCGACCAATTCCACCGTCAAACTCGCCTCGCTGCAGAACAACGAATACGGCGCTCACTGGGGCACCTACAATGGCACTCAAGCCTTCTTCGAAAGCTCCAACACCCTGTTTGTCCAGCAAGCCAAGGGCGTGGTTGATGTGTCCGTGTGGCAGGGCACCATTGACTGGCAAGCGGCAAAGAACGCGGGTGTGGAAGGTGCCATCATCCGCCTGAGCTACGGCTGGGGCAACGGTTTCGACCAGCAAGCGCAGCGCAATATCAGTGAGTGCAAGCGTCTCGGCATCCCGTTCGGCGTCTATATCTACTCGTATGCCTACGATTCCAACACTGCTGCCGCTGAAGGCAATGACGTAGTTAGTTTGTTGCGCCAAGCCGGTGTGAGCCCGAGCGATTTAACATATCCCGTGTATTACGACTTGGAAAAGTGGTCTTGGAGCGGCCACAATCCTCCCACTAGCCCGAGTGTGTATGACGGCATCGTCAACACGTGGTACAGCAAGCTGCAAGCCGGCGGATACAATAATCTGTCGGTGTATTCCTACACCAGCTATTTGAACGGCCCGCTCAACTCGAGCAATATTCATTCCAAAACCCGTTGGGTTGCCCAATATGGCGCACGCATGCAATACACCGCTTTCCCTACCAATGATCGCGGTTGGCAATACACCTCATCTGGCACGGTTGCTGGCATTTCAGGCCGCGTCGATCTCAACGCCTTCGGCAACCGCAACTACAGCTCGCGCGGCTTCCCGCCAGCGGCATTTGAAGTCAAGGGCGACATGGGTGAAGAATGGCAGCGCATCGGCGGTGCTAACAGCGTCATTGGTTCTCCGATTGCCGATGAAGTGTGCAATTGGAAAGCTGGACAGGTCAACTGCTATCAGAATTTTGAACGCGGCGCTATTTCATGGACTCCTTCGACGGGTGCGCATTTCACCGCTGGCGAGTTGCGCAAAGAGTGGGCTGCGCGAGGATATGAGCACGGTGTATTGGGCTATCCCATCAAGGACGAGGAGAGCTTGTCTAACGGCTGGTGGCGCCAAAGCTTCCAGAATGGCGACATCTGGACGTGGGGCTCCAGCAAGAAATACGTGGTGCTGTTGAATTTGAGGGATTCCTACAATCAGCATGGCGGATATTCTCGCTTGGGTGCGCCCACATCCAACGAATCCAATCCTGGCAATGGCTATTGGAAACAGAGTTTTCAGAATGGCGATGTATGGACGCGCAATGGCTCGAAAGAGAAGTATGTGGTGCTGTATGACTTGCGCGACACCTATAACGCCAATGGAGGCTACAATCGCTTGGGCGGCCCGGTTGGCGAGGAACAAAAGCTGTCCAACGGCTACTGGCGTCAGGCCTTCACCAATGGTGATGCTTGGACGCGCAACGGTTCAAAAGAAAAGTACGTGATTCTGCTCAACCTGCGCAAGTCGTACAAGGAAAACGGCGACTTTGCTTCACTGGGCGGCCCAGTGCGCGCCGAGGAGAAGATGGGTAATGGCTGGTGGCGCCAGCGTTGCACAAACGGCGACGTGTGGAGCAAGGACGGCACCAACCAGCACTACGTCATCAAATACGATTTGCGCGATTCCTATTATTCGCACGGAGGTTACGCCCGTTTGGGTGCGCCCACGGCCAACGAGGTCAAACTCAGCGATGGCTATTGGTTGCAGAAGGCTGAACATGGCGACGTGTGGACGCGCAACGGTGCACAAGAGAAGTATGTTGTGCTGCTTAACCTCAGGAAGACCTACTACGCCAAAGGCGGTTTCAACGCGCTGGGCGGCCCAACCGCAGATGAACGCAACCTCGGTTGGATTTATCAACAATCGTTCCGCAAAGGCACGATTCAGGCGCACTGATAGCGCCAGCATCCTGATAGCACCAGCACCCGATAGGAGAGCAAATTTATCCTACTGTGGCGGCATACCGTAATAAACGTCACTTTAACGGGTTGTGTCGTTTGAGAAACGCGAATTGGTTGGTATCTGTGATGAAAGCCTTGCGATTGTTCTTCGCTATGACATCGAGAATGATTCCCGCCGCCATGAGCAATAGCCCTGCCAGAATCAGCATCACTGACCCGATAAGTGTGGGGAAACGAGCAACTAAGCCCGTATGCCAAAATTCAATGATGACATTGCTGCACAGCATGGCGCCGATGAAACCGAGAACAAACCCAAGCCCGCCGAAGAACGGCAGTGGCTTGTATTCGCGAATCATGCGGAAGATGGTGCTTATCACCTTGATGCCATCGCTCATGGTGTTGAGTTTGCTGACTGAACCTTCGGGCCTGTTGCGGTATTGAATCGGCATTTCATAGAGGCGCATGTTGTTGTTCAACGAGTGGATGGTCATCTCGGTCTCGACCTCGAACCTACGCGAAAGCGCGGGGTAGGTTTTGACGAAAGTAAAGGAGAAAGCGCGGTAGCCGGTCATGATGTCGGTGACGTGGGCATGAAATAGGCCGTTGATTGAGCTTCGCACTAGGCGATTGCCGAAATTGTGGAACGGGCGCTTGTTCTCTTGGAAATATGTTGATGACAGCCGGTCTCCGATCACCATGTCATAGCCCTCAAGGATTTTGCTGACCATTGCGGGTGCGACTTCCGCGGGATAGGTGTCGTCGCCGTCCGACATGACGTACACGTCGGCATCAATATCCTCGAACATAGCGCGAATCACGTTGCCCTTGCCTTGGCGTGGTTCCTTCCTGACGACGGCGCCTTCGGCCATTGCAATTTCTGCGGTGCTGTCGGTGGAGTTATTGTCATATACATAAATAGCGGCGTCGGGCAATGCGGTCTTGAAATCGTGCACGACCTTGCCGATAGTGGCTTCTTCGTTATAGCACGGCAACAGCACGGCTACGGTGGGGGGGGGCATTTCGATGCTCATATAAAACACCATACATTGTCTCTGGTCTGATGTGCGCTATTAGGTGTTTATCGGTGAGGAAGCCAAACGAAGCGTGTTTGTCTATATGGGTCGCTTGCTGTTGATAGACTGATTGGCTGGTAGTGGCTCCGCAAACGCAAAGGTTGTATGCATTATGTCTAAGAAATCCGTTGTCATCATCGGTGGTGGCCCGGCCGGCCTGACCGCGGCCTATGAGCTGCTTAAGGACAAAGGCGCGCAGGATTACGACGTGACCGTGTTGGAGGCTTCCGGCGAGTTCGGTGGCATCAGCCGCACGGTGCGTCACGGCGGCAACCGCATGGACATCGGTGGCCATCGTTTCTTCTCCAAGGATGACCGCGTGATGGACTGGTGGAAGATGATCCTGCCGCTGCAGGGCGCTCCCTCTTATGACGACAAGAAACTCAACCGCGATCACGACATGGAACCGGGCGGCCCGGACCCCGAGACGGACGACGAGGTTATGCTCAAGCGCCACCGCGTCTCGCGCATCTACTGGCACGGCAAGTTCTTCGACTATCCGGTGAGCCTGAAGCCCCAAACCTTGAAGAACATGGGCTTTCTGCAGACCATGAAGGTCGGTTTCTCCTATCTGAAGTCCTTGGTGCACAAGCTGCCGGAAGACAATCTGGAGAACTTCTATATCAACCGTTTCGGCAAAGCGCTTTATGGCATGTTTTTCGAGGGATACACCGAGAAGCTGTGGGGTCGCCACCCGTCCGTGATTTCCGCCGACTGGGGTTCCCAGCGAGTCAAGGGCATCTCCATCAAGGCCGTGCTCAAAGACGCTTGGGGCAAGCTTGTGGGCAAGAAGAAGGAAGCCGGCGAAGGTGAAACTTCGCTGATTGAAGAGTTCTGGTATCCCAAGTACGGCCCTGGCCAGCTGTGGGAGACGGTTGCCAAGCACGACGAGGAGTTCGGCGCGAAGATCATCAAGCATGCCGAAGTTGTTAAGATCAACGAAACACCGGAAGGCAAGATTGCTTCCGTGGTGTACCGCGACCAGAAGGGCGCTGAGCAGGTGCTTGAAGGCGACGAGTTTATTTCGTCCATGCCCGTCAAGGATCTGGTTGAGTCCATTGCTGCTGGTGACCAGCGCAAGGAGCCGGTGCCCGCCGATATGAAGCAGATTGCAAGCGGCTTGCCGTACCGCGACTTCGTCACCGTCGGCTTCCTAGTCGATCGTTTGAACCTGAAGAACGAAACCGACATCCCTACCCTCGGCAACCCGCCCATCGTGCCCGATTGCTGGATTTACGTGCAGGACACGTCCGTGAAGGTCGGCCGCATCCAGGTGTTCAACAACTGGAGCCCCTACTTGGTTCAGGACGTGGACAACAAGGTGTGGATCGGCTTGGAATACTTCTGCAACGAAGGCGACGACTTCTGGAACATGAGCGACGAAGAGGCCATCGACTTCGCGGCCAAGGAGCTCATGAAGATGGGCGTCATCGCCTCCAAGAACGACATTCAGGATTCGCACCGCGAGCGCGTCAAGAAGGCCTATCCCGCCTACTTCGACACCTGGTATCAGATTGATGATCTGGTCAAGTGGCTCGACTCCTTCGGCAATCTGTATTGTGTGGGTCGCAACGGCCAGCATCGCTACAACAATATGGACCACTCGATGGCGTCCGCTTTCGAGGCCGTTGGCAACATCAAGTCCGGCCGCGCAGACAAGAATAACGTCTGGTCGGTTAACACCGACAAGGGCTACCACGAATCCAAGTGATGCCTTAGGAGCGAGCTGGCGCATGCAGTTGAAGCAGTTAAAGCAATTGAGCAAGAAGTCATGTTTGACGGCTGGCGCCGCTCGCTTTATCTCCAGCGGAGCGTGGATTCCGGCACTTGTCGGTATGTATGTTGCCGTGGGCGATATGGCTACGCGGCAAGCGCGAATCCCATTTCGCAGCACATCGCTGTATGTTGAGATGCTGCTGCTTGCCGCTTTGACAGTGTGCGTATTCTATTATGCGTATCAGTGGCTTGCTCGCGTGAACAATACGGATGCACTTGAGCAGCCAGCTGCGCCTGAACTTGAGCAGTCAGCCACGTATAAACGGCGCTTGTTCACTTTTCAGCATCAGCTCACACTCAAGAGTGTCAGCCACGATGCGCTGCTGTTGGTAGTCTGCTGGAGCCCTTATCTTCTTCTATTGTTCCCAGGAGCAGTTGGCTGGGATGCGGGCGATCAGTTAGCTCAGTTCTTCGGGGTGTCCGCGTTCAGCATGCCCGAAGGGCAAATTTGGGATCATCACCCATTTTTGGACACATATCTATGGGGGGGGGCAGCACTCCTTGGCTATAAACTAACTGGTTCCTATATTTATGGGCTCACAGTATTTCTGATAGTGCAATTTCTAGCCGGCGCGTTCGCTATTGCTCATGCGCTTGCTTATCTGGTTTCAAAGTTCAACACGCCCGCCAAGTTAGTGAAAGCCATTACTGTCTTTTTCTGCGTGTTCCCGCTATTTCCTGTCGCGTTCTTGTCGCTGTACAAGGATTACACGCATATCGTGTTCTTCATTCCGTGGTGTGTTATGTTCACAGAACTGGTCAGAACACAGCTGAATGTCTTGAAAAGTCCCCGTTTTTTTGCCGCATTTCTTGCAATTTCCGTGCTGGCCTCGATGACCAAGAAAACCGGCATGTATATTGTGCTGTTCTGCATGCTGTTTCTTTTGCTGCTGAAGGCAGCGACGAAGATAAAAGTTTTGGTGGTGGCGCTTCTTGTGTTGATATTCGCCTGTTCTTCAGCACTGCCCGCAGCGCTGCTATTTGAACCGCTTAATGTGGTGAAAAACAATGCGCAGTTTGCTGCGGTCGTTCCTATGAATATGGTCGCGCGAGTAGCTAAGGAAGATCCGAATGGCGTCACGCAGGAAGAAAAGCAGATTGTTGAGGGTTTCATCGGCTTGGATTGGCAAACCATAGGTGAACAATATAGGCCATATTCTTCCGATCCGATAACGGTGTTAACACCAATGGATCAGGAGGTGAGCTTTGCAAAATTCATGAGCGCATGGCTAACAATTGGGCTTAAGCACCCCAAAATATATATCAATTCATTTTTCGCCCAGACTTCGGGGTGGGTGGCTTTTCAGCAGCCAGCGTCGCGCTCGGGGAACGGCGGCAATTATACCGCCAACCTTCTTTCGCCTCGCAACCGTTTTGCCACATGTGTCAACAAAGATACATATGGAACGCTGATTGATGGCCAATCAAATGAGTCTTCCTGCGGTGGCGGTGTTACTGTCACCGGCAAACGCCAAGCCTTCCTAAAAAACATATGGCAGTGGCTGTATAGCATTCCAGCATTGAATGTGCTGTTGTATGCCTCGCCTTGGATTATTCTCCCATTCTTCTTGCTGTATGTGATTTGGCAACGGCGTCGGGCAATATGCGCCCCGCAAGCGTTGTTGACACTGCTGCCGCTAGTGGTTTCAGTTCTGACCCTTTTCTTATACGCGGTTTCCGGCGGAGATTACTTAAACTACATGTTCCACGCCATAGTGCTCGGCCCGCTCTACTTGCTCTACGCATTTGCGTCAAGAGCTACTAAACACTAGCTCACAAATGCATAACATCCGTAGCGTTGCTGCGCAGTGGAGAAATCTTCCCGTCTTGTCACGGTGCCAGTGATAGCCTTGGCATTTGTTGCGGCTGCTCGTGTTTAAGAACACAGCATCATAGGTACTGCGTATGAGAAAACTATGGAAGAGGTTCATATGTCTTCTACAGCAAGTGGACTTAGTGCCAGAGAAAGCGTCGTCCCTTCCACTCTTCGTTTTCTTATTCTCCTTCTCATATGTTGCAGTCTTGAGTGTTTTGTATTTAACTATTCGTATTTCAGAACTTCTGGGCTAAAGGGTGCGTCATATCCTGTTACGTTGAGCGGCGTGGAAAAGGCCGGCGATAACGCATATCGGATTACTGATTCTGACGATGCAGCGCTTGTTTTTGAGAACATAGGCACTCATGTCGCCAACATTCATATACCTGTGACGCAGGTAGTGAGAACAGTTTCAATAGACTCCACCAGATTTCCTGTGCCGCGGGATGCGCAAGGTAGCCGTGGCGATTTAACTCTTCACGCGAGCATAGAAGTTGACGATTCCACTCATCCAAATAGCATGACTTTGCCAACTCTTCTGATTAATGGGCAGGTGCCCTCGTCTCAGTGGATCTCACTGCATCTAGCTGGCACAACAAACACTCTTCGAGTGAATCTGCAGGAGAGCAATGGAACTTATATACAGCTCAACTCAGACATTAGTTTTAATTCGCACCGTCCATTTATGGTCAGTCCTTTGCGATTGTTGGTTTATCTGTTTATCCTTGCTGTTACCTTATTTTCCAAGAAGATATCGTCACTCTACCACTCTATCGAGGCCAGTCCCATTGCTTGCAAGATAACTTGGGCGGCTGTAGCTGTTGGCACGGGGTTACTATCAGTCGCCGTTGTTCTTGTTGCAAAGCCTTGGGCATATATGAATATGACGACTTGGCAAGCGGATTTTGAGTATCAGAGCATGGCTCGCTCATTAGCTTCAGGCTATACTTGGATTGATTATCCTGTCTCAGAAGAGCTGTTGAAATTGGATAATCCGTATAGTTTGCAGGAGCGTCAGAATAGCTCAGTTTCATATCTTTTTGACTATGCTCTATATGACGGGAAATATTACTCATACTTCGGCATATTGCCGTGCGTGCTCTTTTTCCTTCCGTACTACTTAATTACTGGAGGTGATTTGTCTCCTTGGAAAGTTGTTGCATTAGGCAGTTTTTTGGTGGGCGTGCTTTCCGTGTTAAATGGCCGTGAGTTGTTTAAGAAATGGGGCTCACAATCGCCGCTGTCATTGCAGTTAGGTGTTTCTGCCGCTGTAGTTTGCGTAGTTCAGCCCACAATGTGTCTCTCTTTTATGTCTAATACGTATTCTGTTCCGATTATCTGTGCGGTTGCATTTGCCTTAGCCGCTTCACTATGTTGGATGCATGCTTCACAAAAAGAAGTATCGAGAGGTCGTCGGATTGCTCTGCTGATTGCAGGAGGCGTTTTGAGCGGCCTTATTCTAGGCTGCAGACCTCCACTATGTCTTGTTGCAATTCTTGTTCCGCTGTTATTTGGATATGTTGGTGATAACAAACGATATTCAGTGAAAGAGGCGTGTAAGGCTTCACTCATTGCCGGAGTGCCCGCTGCTGTATCGGCCTTTCCATTTCTCTGGTGGAATAAGATCCGCTTCGGTAGTTTCCTAGACTTTGGGCAGAATTACCAATTAACCAATACTGATCAGAATAATCTGGTTGGCAAACTAGCCAAGCTGCCTTATGCAATAGGGCAGGGGCTCTTTTCACCAGTTTCACCAACGACAAACTTTCCATTTGTGACCGCTGTGACAGGGCAAAGTGAAAGTGGTGGAGAATTTCAGGGGTTCTATTTTACAGAGCCGACCTTGGGAGGTCTGTTCTTCTGGTTTCCGCTTGGTATCGTTATTTTCACGCTCTGTATTCCAAAAATCAGGAAAAGGATGCGCCTTGAAACCAAAGTTTTTGCCATAACTGTCGGCCTCTTCTCGCTATTACCGTTGATTATTGATGTGACATCGGCTGCTTATGCAACAAGGTATCTATGTGATATGGGTTATTTAGTTGCTTTCTCAACTATCGCTTGCTTGTTGTCAATCCGATCGTCTTTGCAGTGCCAGCACTGCCAAAAATTGTTTGACGGTGTGGTTAAGTTCGCCGCTATTCTTAGTTTGTTGCTTGGAATCGTCGCCGTGTTCATGAATGGTCGGTATAACTGTTTGGCCGATATGAATCCGCCGTTTTTCCTAGCGACCAAACAAGCGTTGAGCGCGTTCCTATAATGCAGGCCAGTTGTAACGACAGCATAAGTGAGATGCGCTCGCGTGTGCTGACCGTGGCCGTGATGTTTTGGGATGGATGTTGACGAATAGTTCGTGCGAATCGACTATTCTGGATTGCTGGACCGCTGGATTGTCATTATGCGAGTTCGATTAGCTGATTGCATGCATTGGAGAGAGTTGTAATGAGTAAGAGTAAAGAAGCCCAGCCGCAGGTTTCGGTTATCATCTCGGCATACAACGCGGCGCAGTTCATCGCGCAAACTTTGGACAGCGTGCTGTCCCAAACGCTGGAAGATATCGAGATCATCGTTGTCGACGACGGTTCCACGGATGATACCGCGGCGATCGTGAGCGAATATGCCGCCAAGGATCCGCGCGTCAGTCTGCTCCGCCAAAGCAACCAATTTGCCGGCGTGGCCAGAAACAACGGCATGGCCCACGCAAGCGGCGAGTATTATTACTTCCTCGACGCTGACGACTACATTGAGCCCGAGGCGTTGGCCCTGATGCTCCAGAACGCGCAGGAGCATGACGCGGACATTGTCGTGGCGCGAAGTAACAGTTACGATAACGTCACCCATGAAGAGGCCCTGATTGATTATTCGATACAGGGCGTCGACATTGGAGCGCCTCTGCCGCAGAGCGTGATTTCCCAAGTGGCGTTCCAAAGTTTTGTGGGTTGGCCGTGGGACAAACTGTTTAGGGCATCGTTCATCCAGCAGCATCAGCTGCAGTTCCAGCCGCTTCGCACCACGAATGACGCCTATTTCACGTTTGTGTCGCTGGTATTGGCGCGGACGGTGTACTGCATGAACGAGGTGCTGTTCCACCACAGAGTGCGCAACGGCTCTTCCCTTGAGAACACGCGCGGCAAGAGTTGGAATTGCGCACTCGAAGCGGCGCGTTATATCAAAGACAAGTTGGTTGAGTTCGGCATCTATGAGCAGACGCGCAGAAGCTACGAGAATTGGGTGGCGCATTTCATCCTGTGGAATATCACGACCTTGGATGCCGATTCTGCTGAACAGCTGGCGCAATGCGCGAAAACGTCTTTCGCAGGGTTCCCCGACGATCCGGAATACTATAACGAACGGCACGATTTCCTCTTCGCGCAATATGCGGGCACCCTGCGCAACCAGTTGATTTTCCGTCTGATCGAACAGGACGATCGGATTCTCGATTTGGAACGCAGCATGGCCGATAATAACGCACAGTTGTCAGATGCGCGGCGCGAGATTGCCGCGTTGAGGAACTCGCACTCATATCGCTTGGGGAACGCGCTGATCAGGCCCTTCGCCAAAATGGATTTGACCAAGATGTGGGAGGCGAAGAACAAGCTGCGCCGAGCGGGCGTCCACGCGATTCGCACCGCGCACAGGCGAGAACCGAGGATCATCGTCTCGATGACGTCCTATCCCGCCAGAATCGACACGGTTCATCTTGCGATTCGCTCACTGCTGGCGCAGAAGATGCTGCCCGACAAGATTATCCTGTGGCTGTGCAAGTCCGATTTCCCCAACGGCATGGCCGACTTGCCAGCATCGTTGAAGGATGTGCTGCGGTATGACGTCAACATCCGTTGGGTCGATGAGGATCTCAAGCCCCATAAGAAGTACTACTGGGCGTTGCAGGAATTCAGCAACGATCACGTCATCACCGTCGACGACGACTTGCTTTATCGTAATACGATGATCGCCGATCTGATGGCGACGCACCGCCGACACCCCAATGCTGTGGTGGCTTCGCGCACCCATCTCATCATGTTCGACGACAACGGCGAGCACACCCCATACGAGCAGTGGATATACGAAGCGCCGCACTATCATCCCGCCCTCGTCTCGATGCCCTCGAAGCGCCTGTTTGCCACCAACGGTGCCGGAACGCTGTATCCGGCCGAAGCCATCATGCCGGCAAAAACCTTCGACAAGGCGTCCATCCGCAGCCTGTGCCTGACGGCGGACGACCTGTGGCTCAAAGTCATGCAGCTCAAGGTCGGTATCCCGGTGGTGGCGTCGACGGGCGACCAGTTCCTCAACTATGTGCCGGGCACTCAGGGCGAAGAGGCGCTGTGCCACCAGAACACCGAGAACGGCGTGAACAATAGCGTCCTGGCTGACATATTGCGCTCGCTGACTTCGCAAGGCGAATTGCCCGATTCGTTCGACCGGCTTGCGGCCGACCCCTCGCTGGACGAATTGCTTGAGCCATGAAACGAGCCGTAATGGCTTGTCTGGCGAGTGACGGAATATATATGGGAACAGTTGTACAGCAGAAACAGGAGCAAGAAGTGATGATGCGACGCGCGGCTTTGCCTCGCGGGGCCTCGCGCTAGTAAGATAGGGTGCTCGTGAAGGACTTTTTTAGCCGCCTCAAAAACAGATACCGCTATGCGATGGTGGTATTCAAGGAACTGGTGAAAACCGATTTCCAGCTGCGATACCAGGGCTCGTTCCTCGGCATGGTGTGGTCGGTGCTCAAACCTCTGATGCTGTTCGCCGTGATGTACGTGGTGTTCGTGAAGTTCCTGAAGTTCTCTGACGGCACGCCGACATTCCCCATTTCGCTGCTCTGTGGCACCTGCCTGTGGAGTTTCTTCCAGGAATCCACCAGCATGGGCATGCGCGCCATCGTCGATCGCGGCGATTTGCTGCGCAAGATTCATTTCCCAAATTACATCATCGTGGCCTCCACCACGATGGGTTCCATGATTTCGCTGGGTATCAATCTGGTGGTGGTGGTTCTCTTCGGCTTCTTTTCCCACGCCCAATACACTTGGCGCGTGCTGTTGGTGCCGTTCAGCATCCTTCAGCTGTATTGCCTGGGGCTTGGCGCGGCGTTGCTGCTGGCCTCGTTGTACGTGTATTTCCGCGATGTGGCGCATATTTGGGAAGTCGTGCTGCAAGCTATGTTCTACGGCACACCTATTATTTATCCGATTTCCATGGTGGTGCAGAACAAAGAGTTCGCTTGGGTTGCCGATATCATGATGCTTAATCCAACCACCCAAGCCATTATGGACGTTCGCCATAATCTGCTTTCGCCGCAATATGTGCCGACTGTCTGGACGATGGTAGGCAATCCATGGCTGTGCCTGCTGCCGTATGCGCTGTCGGCTTTCGTTCTGTGTCTGGGCATCCATGTGTTCCGCAAATACAGTGCCAAGTTCGCGGAGGTACTCTAGATTATGACCGAGGTTGCAATGGCTGGGAAAACAACCGTTGACGAGCGCCCGATTGTACTCAAGGTGGATCATGTGGCCAAAATGTTTCGTCTGCCCACCGAGCAGGCGAACGGCTTGAAGATGGCGTTTCTGAACTGGACCAAAGGCATCAAGGGCTACACCGAGCAGCAGGTCTTGAAGGACATCAGCTTCGAGGTGAGGCAGGGGGATTTCTTCGGCATTGTGGGTCGCAATGGTTCAGGCAAGTCCACGTTGCTGAAAATCATCTCCCAAATTTATGTGCCGGAGCAGGGGCATGTGGACGTGCGCGGCAAGCTGGTGCCGTTCATCGAGCTCGGTGTGGGCTTCAACCCTGAGCTGACCGGTAGAGAGAACATTTATCTCAACGGCGCCCTGCTTGGCTTCACCCATGATGAGATTGACGCGATGTACGATGACATCGTCTCGTTTGCTGAACTCGAAGAGTTCATGGATCAGAAGCTCAAGAACTATTCGTCCGGCATGCAGGTGCGCTTGGCGTTTTCCGTGGCCATCAAAGCGCAAGGTGACATCCTCGTGCTCGACGAGGTGCTTGCCGTCGGTGACGAAGCGTTCCAGCGTAAGTGCGATAACTACTTCGCCTCCGTCAAGAAAGACCCCACAAAAACCGTCATCTTGGTGACGCACGACATGAACGCCGTGAAGAAATACTGCAACAAGGCCGTGCTTATCAAAGACGGCGAGGTCATCGTCAACGGCGACAAAGAGGATGTCGCCAACCGATACACCTTGGAGAACATGCGCGCCGACAAGCGCGACACGGACAACGATAAGAGTGGAGAGTATCCCACCGGTCTCAACGAGCGCGTGCCGTTCCTGCACATCAATGCGTTGAGCAAGCAGATTCTCAGCCGTGATGATTCGTTCCGCTTCGAGATTGAATACCAGTACGACGAGCCAAACGATTATTATTTGGCCATCGCCATGCATGATATTACGCGAGGTGGCATCGCCTATGACACTGGTGCCAACAAGATTAAGTTGAACCGTCACGGGCATTGCAGGGTGAAATTCGAGGTGCCGCTCAAGCTGTTCAGCAACGGTGATTTTAAACTGGTGGCTTCCTTGCGAACACAGAATGCCGAAAAGCCAGACGTAACTGATATGGTGGCCTTCACCAACGACGACAATTGCTGCATTTTCGCTGTGCGTGACAAGCGCAACCGGGCATACGCGCTGTTGAACGATTGTGCGTTGCGCATCACGATGCTTGACGACTAATCTTCTCGATCATCTTCGAGGTAATCGTGCATCGCCTTAACGGCCTTAGCAGTACCGATATAGTCGTCCGCCACATGCTCATGGCTTGCCATATCGTTTGGCAATGACATGTAATCGCCGTAGCAGCGAGACAAGTGCTGTTCCCAGGTCGGGGGAACGGGAATTTCAAAATCGCGGAACATCATATGCGCGGCCGGAAGCCACTCATGAATCGGGTAAGGCCCCGACGAATGAACCTCATCAATATTCTCCATGCCGCGAACAATGCCGGTAGCATCGTCTGCGCAATTCACAATAGTGATGTCGTCACTGAGGCGTTGCTGCAGCCCACGCAACAAAGCCTCCAAGCCTCCTGCAAGCGCGTGAGTGTCGGGAATGTATTTCAGCTCCGCCCATTCAGTATCGGCGTACTGTTCGCGCACGGCATGAATAAAAGCTTCTCGCATCTGTCGACCTTTTTCCCATGCTGTTTGCGGGTCGTCGGATGTCCAATACACGGGGAAAAGATCAACAAAACCAGGGTTGTTCTCGTCGGCAAGCCGGAAGCGAATCTGCTTGCAAGGCACATACCAATCCCAAACAACGGTGATGCGGTATCGCGGATCTTGGTCAACGACCTGCTGCAATTTTTCCAACTGATCACTGGCGATATAGACGTCAATATCATCGTCCCAAGGAATAAGATCCCCATGCCGATATGCGCCAAGCAGCGTGCCGTAAATAGCCCAATATTGGATGTCATGTTCGCGGCAAAGCGCGTCGAACTGGCCAAACAGTTTTGCTTCGTTGTCTTGGAACAGCCTATGCACCCCTGAGGCTTTTGGCAGATTGTGGAAAAAGCGCAACTTGGCTTGTTCCAAGGTTTCGCCAGGTTGAGCGTACAGTTGCCAATAGAACATCAAGGCGGAAACTTGCGCGAATTGATGTTCTGTGCGAATGTTTGCTTCGAGTTCGTTAATGCGCTGATGAAGCTGCTCATTCTGCTGCTGCAATTGAGCAAGACGTTCCAATGTCATATTGGCAGCCTGGTGGAATGACCGCGACGAAGGCGGCAGCAGTGTTTGCTTGAGGTGGCTTAGAAAATTAGGCATATCGACAGTGCACCTCGTATCTCTCTGTTTCTCTGTTTTGTCGTAAGTTTGGAAGTGAGCTCATTATACAGCGGGCAATATGGCTGGTAGCATGGCGAGTTTTATGGTGTGACATCTGCTCACCTGTCGGTCAGACGCCGCAAGAATAGTTGCATCAAGAAACGCGACATAGTCACCGCTTGCCGCATCAAGCGCCATGTTGCGTGCTATCCCAGCACCAGCGTGGTCGCTCTGAACAATCTTGATTCGCTCGTCTTTGGAAGCGTATTCCTGCAGTATCACCAAAGAGTCATCGGTTGAACCGTCATCAACACACAGTATTTCCAGGTGTGGGTAGGTTTGCGCCAGTAGACTGCCAACGCTGGTTTCCAAGTATTCGGCCGCGTTGTATACAGGCATAATGACGGATACCTTAGCTGCCATGACTCTCTTCCGCTTGGGCGACAAATGAATGTTCAATCTCCATTCTAAGGAGGCCGCTGGAATATCAGGGGAGGGGGTAGGCGAGGCTTGCGTTTTTGTGGGGGCGCGTCTTGTTTGGCTGGATGCTAAAGGCGTTCGGTGATGTCAGGATCTCTAATCAGGACGCCCATGTCAAACGGTCTGCCCAGCAGTTGCCGCAGGTAGATGATGATGGCGTGCAGCATCTGATCATTGCGACCCTCGTTAATGTTTTGCAAGAACAACGCGCACTCTTGGCTATCGGGAATATAGGTGAGCTGCTGGTCAATGCAGGCACAAACCACTGGAACCCCCGCAATCAGCTCATGGACTTTTAGCCACAGGTCGTCGCCATACAGGCAGCAGGTGACGATGCCTTCCCGGTCGAAGGTTCTGTATGGCGATATGCACACTTCCGATTCGAGGAGGGTACGAGGTTAGCGTCGCAATAATTTGCGGTCTGCAAATAAACCCACGCCACGCATGTGTAAGTATTCTGCAGAGCTTGTTCTTTGCTGCATATACCCAGTGTGGCAGCATTTTTCTCCCATGCGCTGTTGCCTAGGGCTGTTGTGTAATTAGCCCGCCCGTGCAAGTCTTGACAGACAAAAGTTTAATCGAGATGTCCGCCAAGCTTTGCAGCAGCCAGCATAACTTCCCGATTGCACGTCACATTAAACACAGTGAAGCCAAACCCGAAAGTAAGGTATGGTTGATCTCGATTAGACCCGACCCCCATAAATACCCCTAATCGGGTATCATAGAAAGACAGCCATTTCATCAAAAGTTTTGAAGGGTGGGCATCATGCGCACAAACGTTCGACATTGCAATGCCGGTTCTTTTATAAGCCGGTGCTTTGCCGCATTCGTCGCTGCGGCAATGCTGCTCGCCACACTGTTCACCACGCAGACAGCGCAAGCAACAACTCCGACATTGACGTCAGAGCCTAACACGGCAAATCTGGTGCTGCTTGCCCGCTTCTCCGATGAAAAATCACGCAATACGTGCAACGAAACAGCGCAAGGCTCATCCAGAACGCGCTGGGCTGCCATAATGGACGGCTTTAATTCCACCACAGCCACCACCGGCTCGTTCCGTAATTACATTGCCAATGCTTCGCTTGGCAAGCTCAATGTGCTGAGCGTGTTTCCGCAAGATAAGGGCAATGGTGCGGTAACGTATCTCGATCTCGACATTTCGTCCGACCAGTGCAACAACAACGATGCGGTGATGATGGCCGTTGAAGCTGCCATGAAAAAGCAGTTCCCCAACTGGCAAGCCGATCCAGTGGTGAATCTCGAGCGTAATGGCGAAGATAAAGATTACATCGACAACGTCATGGTCATTTTGGACACTGCGCGTAGCGATATGCGCTCGCGCAAAGCGAGTATGTCTGGCCAGATTTCAATCGGCGGGCTTCGCGTGGGTGATTTTGAGCTGGTTGGATATGCTGGAACTGGCTCGATGGATGGCACGCCGGTGCATGAATATATGCATGCTCGCGGTGCGCTTGACTTGTATCGCTATGATGGTGGCGCTTCTGATCCAGAACTCGCCACCCGCTGGGACATCATGTCGACAGCCTATCCTTCTCTGATGCCGCTGGCCATCACTGCTAAGGACGCAGGTTTCATTGATTCTATTGATTTGGTGAGCTCCGGCACTTACACTCTGAAAACTTATGTTTCTGGGGAACGTCACGCTATTGCCTTCAAGTCGCCACTTAATGAAGACGAGTATTTTGTTGCTGAATACCGTCAGGGTGATGTGGCTGGTATTAACGGGTACATTACCGATCGGTGCATTGGCGGCAAGCTGTACAGCAGTGTGAAAGACACCACTTATAACGGTGTCATTGTCTATCGCGTGAATGCCAAGCATGGGCCGACTGGTGCTGAACCTGGTGGCAATACCAAATACGATTATGTGTACGTGTTCCGCCCAAACGATAAGGTGACGCAAGATTCGCCCGGTGGTTCCGGTGTGGGCGATATTAAAAACGCGAATTTGCAAACTGGTGAATCTATTGGCAGCGTGAAGACTTCGGCCACTGCGGCAGATCATGCAATTGTCTATTCAAACGGTGTCAATTCGCGCATTGTGCTCGATGTTGTGAGCATGGCTGATGGTTCAGCAACCATCAATCTAAAGATTCCCGACTATTCCGACCAATCATTGTGGACCACAGAGAAGGGGTCGAACAGTGCAACAAGTGTGAGCATTAAGGGTGCTGAATCATCGCTCGCTGCTGCTGGCACGATGCTGTGGGGCGTGCTTTCTGGTTTTAATGCCACCAAGGCGGTCACTTCTACCGGCAACGGCTGGGTTGAGAATGACACGGCAACTAAGAACATGACATCGGCTTCCGTGGTGGCTCACAACAATAATGCTGTGATTACTGGCTTGAGTGGTTCTAACATTCTTGTGCGCACTCAATCTGGCAGTTCATGGGTTGACAAAACTATCAACGGTTCGTTCGGTTCAGCGCGGTCGGTGAGCTGCAATGGCGGTTTGTACACGTTCGGCTATTCGCAATCGAATAATTCTCTAAGCGTATATCGCACTGATGGCAGTGTGCAGCAACTGGGTGGCGCTATCAGTGGCAAGTACATTTATTCTGCAGCCATGCTTGATAGCACGCATCTTGCTGTTATTGACTTCTTCAACAATACGTTGCAGCTGTATACCTTGACGAATAACGCTTGGGTGCTTTCGCAGACCATCGCTTATCAGCATCGAACGTTAAGCGCTGCCACTGTGGGCAACAAAACCCTTCTGTTTGCAACTTCTGCAAAAGGCGGCAAAATCTATTCGTTTGAGGGGAATAAGCTTGTTGAAGCGACTGGTAATGCTCCAAGTTTTGGAGATACAGGTTCGCTGTCATCTGATGGCTCCGCGTTTTATATGACCTATACGGTGACGGGTGCCGGCAATGTCACCTCGGCCGTGTGCGCAATGTCGAAAGACGGCGTCACGTGGAGTCAGCTCGGTGAGAATGTTATGCAGCCCGCATCCGATGTTTCCAGTGCGCAAGTCTTGTCAGGCAAGGCGTTTGTGCTTGCTGGCACATCCGAATCCTTCCAGTTGAGGAGTCATGCTGCACAGCAGGAGACTTCGCCGACGGAACCTACTGAACCGGAACCTACAGAACCGACGGAGCCGGAACCTACAAAACCTGAGACTACGCCAACGGAGCCGACCGAGCCCGAGACGACGCCGGATCCAGATCCTACGCCTGATCCGACCCCTGAGCCTGAGCCAGTGGTGTATCGGGTGCGCTTTGATTCGCGCGGTGGTTCGACAGTTGCGGATAGTTCTGTGAAGGCTGGCGCGAAGGTGTCTAAGCCTGCTAATCCGTCACGTTTGGGCTATTCGTTCCGTGCGTGGACGACTGATGTCGCCGGTAAGCAGACGTATGATTTCGCTCGTGCGGTGACGTCGAATGTGACGCTGTATGCGCAGTGGACGCAGAACACAGTGTCCGTTTTGCCGTCGGCTCAGTTGCGTCGTGTGGCTGGTGCGACTCGTTATGACACGATGTCTGGTTT
>CAVFKU010000011.1:0-32230 GCA_963623245.1 Parabacteroides merdae | reverse complement strand
CGCCGCCCGTAATAGTTAAGGCACTGCCGTCGCCACCGTAATTGGTATATCCGGCCTGACCATAACCGCCGTAACCGCCAATACGGGAATCAGTCGCCCAACTGCCGGCACTACCAACACCGTTGTCGCCGCCCAGACCACCGGCGCCACCACCGATGCCGGCCGCCGTTCTGTCGACTGATTTCGCTGAATTGTTATATCTATCATTCCACGTATAGTTATAGGTTCCGGCTGTCGCGGTCACATTGCCGCCGGTGATGGTCACAGTGCCGCCAGCGCCACCACGGCCACCCATACCACCGGCGCCACCGCCACCGCCACCAACACCAAAAGGCCGAGAATAGCTAGGGTTTTTATGTTGGGGAGCAACCGCACCTGTATAGCCTTGCGTACCCGCGGCACCCATACCGCCACCGATGCCGGCACCGCCTTGACCGCCGGTTGACTCTATCACGCCGGCATTGATGGTGATAGTGCCAGCCGCATCGGCATTCGCGCCGTTATATCCTGGGGCGCCGCCCGCAGTGAGCCCCGCAGGAGTAAAACTGTTACCCCAGCTTTTACCACCCCAATCCGCGGTGGGATTTGCTGGATAGTAACTGCGGTTAACTGAATCTGCTTGGATGCCGGTTGCCGCGCTGGAACCGATACCGGCGCCACCATAGCCAGCGGTGACGCTCAACTTGCCGGTGCCCTCTTGTCCCTCAGCCTTGTCGACTGTCAAGGCGGACGTGCTCGGCACCAGAATGCCGGCTGTTGAGCCGCCAGTGACCTCGGTGGCCGTGCACTTCAGGGTGTTGGTCGTCCCGTCTTTGAGCAGCAGCGTGACCTTCGAGCCAGCCCTCAACTGCAGCGGCGAAGTGACGCTCGTAATGCTCACCCCGTCCAACACCAGCGTGGCAGTCACGTTCTCGGCGACCGTCACCGGTTGCGTGCCGGTGCCCGAGAAGTGGTATGTCCCTGCCGAAGAGACGGTCACGGCCCCAGTATCCGTCGTCAAATTGTATTCCTGGGTGAAGCCGCCCGCCAGGTTCTCGCCCACGGCCAGCGCCGGAATCGCCCCCATCAGCGAAGCCAGCATCGCCACCACAATCAAACAAGCCGGCACCCGCAGCGCCATGCTGCGCCGCACTGCCACAGCCCGCTCATGCGCCGCCACCGCGCGCTTATGCACCCGCTCATGAGCCATCGCTGCATGCTCATGCATTTGCTCGTGCACCTGCTCGCGCATTGTCATCACCCGCTCATGCACCGCCACAACGCGATCCCTAATGTCATTCCGACCGTGACGCGGCCTGCCCGCATTCCGACGGAGCGGAGAAATCTTCTTCCCGTCCATCACAAACTCCTTACCATCAAACCTCTAGCCAGGCGCAACACAGTCCGTGCCACAGTCCAGCCATGATGGCATCTAGAATACGCCACCCCCCCCCTTAATTTTTGCATTACTCGGCGTGTCATCCGCAAAATTTCAACGAATTAGGCAGACCTGCCCATTATGTCTATATCCCCTTCACTAGCCCTTCACCCCCTTCTAGACACTCACCCCCATTCTGTCTAATTCCTTTTCCCCACCCAAAAGATTTCGCCACTCAACTTCACCTCGATCAAAAAGACAATGAACAGGCTAGAACGAACAGACGGGGAAAGAAGACGACACTTCGGGCGAAATGACGGTGAACAGAGCATACTCGGTCGAAAGAACAGCAAACAAACTTAGATAAACAGACAGCAGCAACGTGCAACAGGGTAGGCAGCAAGGAACGAGGCAGCACATGTTATGGCGCAGAGAACAGAAATTGCTTAGGCGGTGGCGTAGAGAAGGTATTCGGTGTTGCCGTGGGTGCCTTCGATGGGCGAGAGGGCGGTGGCAACGAGAGCTAGGCCGTTGGCCCTAGCGCATTGTTTGACGGCTTCAAGAGCTTGCTCGCGCAACGAGGAACCCGTGACCACGCCATGACGATCAAGGCCGGATCGGCCGACTTCGAATTGGGGTTTGACCAGCAACACCACATGTGCACCTGGCGCGGCGATGCGAGCGATCACGGGAATCACGTAAGTTAGGGAGATAAACGAGACATCCGAAACGACCATCTGCGGGCAGAACAGCAAATCTTCAGCCACCACGTCGCGGATATTGACGCCACTCATTTCAATGATGTGCGGGTCGGAGGCGATACGCGGGTCGAGCTGGCCGTGCCCAACGTCGAGAGCGATGACACGCCTCGCACCACCACGCAGAAGCACGTCACAGAACCCGCCCGTGGATGCGCCGATGTCAAGGCAATCCAAGCCACGCGGCGCAGGCAAACCGTACGCGGCGAAACGCTCAAAAGCCCCGAGCAATTTGTAGGCACCGCGCGAAACATAATCGTCGCCTTTATCCACGCTGATGTGCGCCAAATCCAACCCCCCGACCGCATGCGATGGCTTGATGACAGGCAACCCGTCCACCAGCACCTTGCCCGTTTTAATCAGCTGTTGCGCCTTGGAACGGCTGCTTACCATCCCCGCCGCGACCAACAGCAGATCGAGCCGGTCAGGCATATCAACAGGCTGCGCCACTGGTCACTCGCTTATCTCATTCAGCTCACGTTGCAAAGCATCGAGCACACCTTGGAAGGTTTCGATGCGCTGCTCGTCGCTCTGCTTACCAAGATTGGAAAGCTGGGTAAAACGCTCGGCAAGCGGTTTGCGGTCCTCATTCATCGCATTCTCCTTCATGCGGCTCTGTGCGTTCATATTATGACACCCGCATATCCACCCAAGGCGACGGCCGTCATGTCGACGCCTGAATCGGCCAACTGCCAAGCCAGACAGATGGCGGCGCGCAGAGCGTTCATCGACGTTTCGTCATTGACCTGTATGGCATTGCTTGACTTGTCGAATGTGGCTTCGCCGTCGGCGCACGTCCAGTGTCCAGAACCGCAGTCGACGGGCGCGGGCATTGGCTCGTTCAGTCCGCGCAAATCCTGCGCCACATAGGTGGGGCGCAAGTAGGCGGGGGCAAGCATGAGTTCGCGCGGGTTCGCCACGCCGGTGAGCACAGCCAAGGAATCGTAGCCGCCGCGATTGCCGGCTTCGATATCGGTGTCGAGCCTGTCGCCAACAGCAAGGGACAGTTCTTTAGGCACCGCGCTACGCCCGTCACTCCCATCACGCCCCACACGCGCATTGAGCTGGCGCGCCTCATCGTACATGTATGGCTCCGGCTTGCCTGCCGAGGCGACCGGCTCAACACCGGTGGCATTGATCACGGCCTGAACCATCGAGCCGCATCCGGGTGCCGAGCCAAACTCGCGAGGAATGGTCAAGTCTTGATTGGTGACAAAATACTGAGCACCTGATTCGACGGCATGCGAAACGTTTTCCAGCATCCGCCACGTCATGTCGGGATACCACCCTTGAATAACAGCCACAGGATTCTCGCTTGGATTGTCACAAACCGTCAATCCTGCGCGCTCAACCTCCTGACGCAAATGCTCGGCGCCCAATACCAGCACCTTCGAGCCAGCAGGCAGCGCTTTGGCAACCATGCGCGCTGCCACCACAGACGACGTGATTACCTGCCACGGCTCGACCTGCAGCCCAAAACTTTGCAGCTGACTGGCCACCACATGCTGAAAACGCGACGAATTATTCGTCGTGTATTCGATCATCATCCCCGACCGTTCGGCCTTGCGTATAGATTCGGCAGCATAGTCGACCGGCTCTTTGCCACGATAAACCACGCCGTCAAGATCGAGCAGGGCAAGCTGATAACGCTCAGCTAAGGGGCGCGACGAACCTAACAGATAGTTACTCATAGCTCATTAGGCTCAATGCCAAGCTCTTCGAGCAGTTCCTCGTCATCCGTCAACTCGGCCAGATCGTAGTCAATCACCGCATCGTCCGTACTCTCGTCGAAATCGGCGTACTGATCTTCCAGTTTTTCGATAGCGCTCTGAAGCCTGTCGGCTTCCTCACCACGCCCAGCTTCCTCAAGAAAAAGCTGTTCGGCTTGCAGTGCGCGCATACGATAACCTCCGCCCAAGCCCTTGGAATGAGCCAGAGCATGCACCACCTTAATGGCTTTATCCCACTGCTCCAAGTCAGCGAGCGCACCGGCATACACCAGGAACATCTCGGCTTTGGCTTCACCACCGAGGCGTTTGGCGTCGTCTCCCAACGCCACTTCAATAGCCTTATTTGGATTGCCTACGCCACGCTCACAGTCGGCAATAAATGGCAGATAATCCACATACCCATTCATGCGATAGGCGGTGCGGAACTCACGCAAAGCAAGCTTGTAATCTCCCATACGATAGGCCACAAAAGCGAGCGTCTCGCGCGCAAAATCAATGCGCGAGGCCTGCTTGGCAACCCATTGGGCATGTTCGAGCGCTGCTTCGGGATTGTCGTCAATCAGCGTATAAGCGGCCAAAATATGCAAGCCGATGTTTTCCGCATGTTCTTTGGCTAGCCCACGCAAACGTTCCTTTTCATCTCTCGACAACATCGACCATTCGAGACCTTTGGGCATCTTGGGTTCGTCTGGACGACGATTGGTATAAGGGTTTTGCGAAGGGAAGTTCATCGTGCTATCTGAATTGCCGCGCGGTTTGAAGCCTTTGCCACCACGCGAGGAGGAATGGCTTGAACCCGAATGACCTGAGCCAGAGCGACCTGACCCAGAGCGATCTGACCCAGAGCGATCTGACCCAGAGCGACCTGAACCAGAACGACCTGAACCAGAACGACCTGAGCCGCCAGGCTTGCGCCCGCCGAACGACTTATGTTCTTTACCTTCTGCCATGTGCATCCCTTACCTAACTACTCCGTCACACGTCCTGCCGCGTGCTCCACCACGCCCAGCGCCTTCTTACCACGGCGAATAAGCACGAAACGGCCGGCAAGAAAATCCCCTTGGTTCAACACCGCTTCCTCATCTTCCACGCGAGCATTATTGAGATATACGCCGCCGGACTTGATTGCGCGTCGTGCCTCAGAGCCGGACTTGAACAGACCAGCCTGAACAGCCGCATCAATCACGCGCTCGCTAGGCTTGCCTTGCGGGAAGATATACCCGCCCTGCCCATCGGCAACCTTAAAGCCTTCAAGCACTGATTCAAGCGTGCTCGCGTCAATAGCAGCAAGATCACCACCGCGCCCAAACAACGCTGCAGAGGCATCAATAGCCGCTTGGGTGGCCGCCTCACCATGCACAAAGCTAGTGACCTCCCAAGCCAGTGTCTTTTGCGCCTCGCGCGCCTCTGGATTAGTCTGGCTCTGATCAACGAGCCGCTCAATTTCGCTCTTGGGCAGGAAGGTAAACGCCTTCAACAGGCTTTCCATCTCAGCGTCAGGGCGATTAACCCAGAACTGATAGAACTTGTAGGGGCTGAGCATCGTGGCATCAATCCAGACGGCATTGCCTTCAGACTTACCGAACTTATTGCCTTGCGCGTCGGTGATGATCGGACTGGTAAACACGTTGACATCCACCCCGCGCACCTTGTGAATCAGGTCAAGGCCGGAGGTGAGGTTGCCCCACTGGTCGGAGCCGCCCAGCTCAAGCGTGCAGCCATATTCATCAAACAAATGCAGGAAATCGTTGCCCTGCAAGACCTGATAGCTGAACTCGGTGAACGAGATGCCTTCCTCGGAGTTCAGGCGCCTGGCCACGGTGTCTTTGGCGAGCATGGTGCCCAGACGGAAGTTCTTGCCCACGTCGCGCAAAAAGTCAATTACGGACATCTGCGCCGTCCAGTCGTAATTGGACACGAAACGCACACCGTTAGAGCCAGAGGTCTCAAGAATGCCGCCAATCTGCGCTTTTAAGCGTTCGGCCCAGCCAGCCACCACGTCCTTAGGATTCAACGTGCGCTCACCTGACTGTCGCGGATCACCGATCAACCCAGTTGCGCCGCCAACCAATGCGATGGGGCGATGCCCTGCTAACTGCAAATGGCGCATATTAATCAGCTGCACAAGATTGCCGATATGCAGGGAGGCAGCAGTGGGATCAAAGCCGCAATAATAGGTAATCGGCTCGCCACCTAACGCGCTTGCGAGCCGCTCCCGGTCAGTGGACTGGGACACCAACCCGCGCCATTCAAGTTCCTCAAGCAGACTGTCAAAACCTGCCTGTCTGAAATCCATGACGTGAGCCATATCTGACTATTCTCCCCTATCGAATTGTGAGCATAATTGCGCACATCACGCGCGTTGCCAGTTTCGCAGGACATGGCGACAGGCAAGCACCCTTAAGACGTGAAGACACCGGTGGCCGCTACAATTGGAGCTGAGAAGCGACGATAGGGGAATCATGAATCGCAAAATCCTGAAAGAATACGCCAAAACCACGACTGGACGGCACTACTGGCTGCTGGTCATATTATGCCTGTTCGCCGCGTTCCTCGGCGTGGAATACACTTCCTCCATGTGGGCAGTGAACTATTCCACGGAACCAATCTCCGTCGAAACGGTGGATGCGGGTGAGGCAACGTCCACGACGAACACGACTGGCACAACGTCCGCAACGGGCACAACGTCCACGGATTGGTTGGACTTGGTGGCGGATGCGCTCTTCAACGACGAGACCTCACAGACCACCACAGCCACACAGGAGACCAACCCCATATTGGGACATTCGCGCGGCGTGTTCGCCGGTGTGGTCAACACCGTTTCCAACGGCAACATCGTAAGGTCGGTGGCCAACGCCGTGCATTCCATCGTGCATTCACGCGGCGCATCGGTGGTGGTTGCGGTGCTGCTCAGCCTGGCCATCTATATATTCGTGTGGCTGTTCATCCGCGAAACCTATCTGGTTGTTTTGCGCAGAATGGTGCTCGAATCGCGTGTGTACGAGCAGGTGCCCATGCGGCGCATGATGTTCCCTATCCAAACACACCAATGGCCGCGCATCGCGTGGACGATGTTCGTTAACAACGTGTTTCTGGCCCTATGGTGGCTCACCATCGTAGGCGGCATCATCAAAAGCTTCTCATACCTGCTCGTGCCATACATTATCGCCGAAAACCCCTCGATGAAGGCATGCGACGCGATCAGCCTATCCCGGCGCATGATGAAAGGGCACAAGTGGGAAGCCTTCGTGGCCACTTTAAGCTTCCTGGGCTGGAATCTGCTCGCACTGCTCACCTTGGGACTGAGCGGCATCTTCTATTCCAACGGCTATCAGGCCGCATTCTGGGCCGAGTATTACACCTATCTGCGTTTCCTTGCCAAACAGCGGAACATCGAGGGGACACAACAGCTGAACGACGAGTATCTGTTCGCCATTCCCTCCCCCGAACTGCTAGCCACGGCATACGACGACGCAGCTCAAGCCATCAGCGAAGTGGACAATTCCAGCACAACCGTGAGCAAACCCACCGGTTTTGCTGGGTTCCTATGCGAGTGGCTGGGCATCCGTCTCACCCGCTCCCAGCAGGTCACCGACTGGGAAACCTATAAGGCGAACATGGCAGCATTACGCGCCGCCCGCGCCGTTCTCAACGGCAAAACCTATCCCAACAGGCTCGCACCAAACCATCAGCAGCGCCCACACCAGCGTAATCTCACTCCCGGTTCGCTGCTGGACGCCATGCGCAGCTATTCGATTCTGAACCTAATCATGATGTTCTTCATCTTCTGCTTCATCGGCTGGCTGTGGGAGGTGGCGCTAGCGTTCATCTCGGAAGGATACTTCGTCAATCGCGGCACATTGCACGGCCCGTGGCTGCCGATTTATGGCATGGGTGGCATCATCATCCTTGTGGCGCTCAAGAAGCTGCGCGACAAGCCGTTGTTGGAATTCGTCGCGGCGGTGGTGCTGTGTGGCGCACTGGAATATTATATCTCGTGGTATCTGGAGATGACCCACGGGAGACGTTGGTGGGATTACACCGGCTATTTCATCAACCTCAACGGGCGCATCTGCGCCGAGGGGTTGCTGACCTTCGGCCTTGGAGGATTGGCTATCGTGTATCTGCTGGCGCCGGCGCTTGACCAGTTACTCAACCGTGCCAATCGCAGGATTCTGGCCGTGGTGGCCATCGTGCTGGTGGTGGCATATATGGGCGACCAGATTTATTCTGGGCAGCATCCGAACGCTGGTCACGGCATCACGGATTACAAGGGCGAGACGACCTCGCAGACACAATAGCCGCGGCCCGCATGGCCACGCATGCCCCCCCATGGCTCCGTATGGCTTGCAGGCCCACACTCTATATGGCTATATCTATGGCTTACATGGCCTTGTGCGCCCTTCTTTGCGCACACATCTTTGCACGCACATCTTTACGCTCACTCAGCGCTTAGGATGCATCAGTTCTCGCAAGGAATTGAGCACATCTTCTTTGCCTGAAACTCTAAGCCTCGGGAAGGAATCAAGCATACGCCGCTGCTGGGTGTTGACAGTGCCTGAAACAGCTTGGCGCATGCGTTTAAGTGTGTCTTGCGAGCCGTTCGACCATTCCTGCATTTTTGCAGAAACAGTGCCACTACCCCACTGCCAGGTTTCCCCAGCGCGAGCGGCCGCATCACGCAAGGCTTGCGTTACCTTATCGAGAGTGGAGACGAAATCAATTATACCGGCGACAGTGATAGCCAAATCAGCAACAATAATCACAGCACACACGAACGCCACCACACACAGTGCCTGAACGGGAATCATATTGGTAACACGAACCACCCACGGCTGCGCGCCGAACACAATAGCCACACCGCCGACACCAAACACAACCGCACCTAGCAGGCAGACACGACCGTTCAAGTTGAACTTGAAGTGAGAATAATCCCACCAACGCGCGTGAAACAAGCGCTCCATCGCCCACGAGGTGCCATATTCAAGCACCGTCGCCCCAACCATTGACACCAAGAACACAGTCAGCGGGCTTTGAACACGCCCAAGAACAAGCACGGCAAGCACCGCACCCGTGCCGTAAATCGGGCACAGCGGGCCGTTCAGGAAGCCGCGGTTGACCAGCCTGTGCTCCTGAATCGAAACGAGAATCGACTCATACAGCCAACCGCAAAAACTGTAGAACAGGAACCACAAGAACAGTTTGGACAATGCTATAAGCATGAGTAATCACCTCGGGCGAGGGCGAGACGGCTTGTTGAAACGATCGAGGCTGAACGTTTCTTTGGTGGCGCTCACTTTGTCGGCCAAGGTGAGAAGATAACCCTCGATATAGCGCGGCGGCATCGGCGTGAGCGGGAACATGTGCTGGGCGATGCTGTCACATTCGATCTTATTGAGATCAAAATCCTTACGCGCGTTAGCGAGCGCGGTGGCGCCGTGAGTAAAACCATGCCAGCGGTGGGCGCCTTCGTCCCAATCATGCCAGTCGTAGAGAAAATAGTCGTGCAATAACGCGGCGCGAATCAGCGATTTTACATCGACATGACGCCATAGGCGCGCACGGTCGGCCATCCATACGGCCAGACAAGCCACGCGAATCGAATGCGCGTAAGTGGTGACGTTGCCGTGCTGATAACAGTCGCGCTCGATTTGCATATGCTCATGTTCGAGCACCTCACGCCCCAGTTCGGCAACAAGACACTGGATCTCAACGCGGGTGAGCAGTCTCACAGCTTCGGCTTCCTTTGGTATCTTGACGGTATTGCCGCACCTAATTGTAGAGCGGGCGTGTTAAAACGCCATGCTTGTTCGCGCGGATGATGTGAAACAATCAGGACGTTGCCAGACGTTGCCAGACGTTATCAGACATTGGCAGACGTTATCAGAACGTTCCCGGTGCGCGATAGGCGGGGCCGTCCGACGTGGAATCGGCGAACACCTTGAACTCCTCGATGTGGCGCTTGGCATCCGCAATCTGCTCGCGCACGCGGCCATAGGCAGTGCCGCCCTTGCCGTTGCGCGAATCGACCGAGCCTTCGCTGGAGAGCACCTCGCGCACCTTGGGGGCTTCGGCGGCAGGAAGGAAAGCCTGGAACGTTTCGATGAAATCGTCGTCGGTCAAGTCCCACAGCTCCTGGCCACGGGTTTCCGCAATTTTTACGCACGCGCCGGAAAGTTCATGGGCATGGCGGAATGGCACGCCGTGCTTGACCAGCCATTCGGCGATGTCAGTGGCGAGGGCGAAGCCGGTGGGGGCTTCGGCAGCAAGACGTTCGGCATCGAAACGCATGGTGGCGACCATGCCGGTGAACGCAGGCAGAAGCACTTCGAGGGTATCGACCTGATCGAACACGGCTTCCTTGTCTTCTTGCAAATCGCGCGCATAGGCGGTGGGAAGCCCTTTGAGCGTGGACATAAGTCCTGTCAAATCACCAATCAGACGGCCTGACTTACCTCGGGCGAGTTCGGCAATATCCGGGTTCTTCTTCTGCGGCATAATCGACGAGCCGGTGGAATAGCCGTCGTTGAGCTTGACGAATGCGAACTCCTGGGTGTTCCAGATGATGATTTCCTCGGACAGACGCGAGATGTCCACGCCCGTCATGGCGGCGATGAAGGCGAATTCGGCGACAAGGTCACGCGCGGCGGTGCCGTCGATGGAGTTGTCGGTCACTTTCACGAAGCCGAGTTCACGAGCCACGGCTTCAGGGTCGAGGCCGAGCGTGTTGCCGGCCAACGCGCCGGAACCGTACGGCGAGGCGTTAATGCGCTTATCCCAATCCATCAAGCGCTGGATATCACGCAACAGCGGCCATACGTGAGCCATGAGCTGGTGCGCGAGCAGCACCGGCTGGGCGTGCTGCATATGCGTGCGGCCCGGCATCACCGTTTTGCCGGCCTTCTCGCTTTGAGCGATCAGCGCGTTAATGAGGTTCACCAGTTGCGAGGCAATCACGCGGGCGTGGCGGCGCAACCACATACGAATCAGGCAGGCGATCTGATCGTTGCGCGAACGCCCAGCCCTGAGCTTGCCGCCCAGTTCGTCGCCGGCGATGTCAAGAAGTCCGCGTTCCAGCGCAGTGGCCTCATCTTCATCATCCTCAATGGGGGTGAAGGAGCCGTCGTCCACATGGCGCTGCAATTCGTCAAGTGCGGCTTCCATGCGGTTCAGCTCATCGTCACTCAACAGCCCCGCGCGCCCTAGGGCACGGGCGTGGGCACGCGAGCCGGCAATATCGTCGTCAGCCAGTCGCCAGTCGAATTGCGTGGATTTGGACAGTTTTGCCAGTTCGGGCGAGGGGCCGGAGGTAAAGCGACCGCCCCACAACGCCAGATGCTCATTCTTTTCGCTCATAAGTCACTACCTTACTCCGCTCCCTTATCACCCAAATACCGTCGAATTATAGCAATAATACGAGGGTCGGTTGCTCAATGCTTGTTGCGAGACGTAAAGCTTGGCCTACCGGCCTAGAGGGTGTCGAACAACGAAACAGCCGGCTGCCTGACCCGGACACCAGTGACAACCTATTCGACGGTATTCTGGGGCACCTCGATGCCGTTACCGAACTTGACGTCGCGAGCAGCGGCCACGCGGGACGGCAAGCCGTAGATGTCGATGAAACCGTTGGAGGACTTCTGGTCGAAGCTGTCACCGGAATCATACGTTGCGAGGTTGTAATCGTACAGCGAGCTGCCGGAGCGACGCCCAGTGACCACGGCGCGGCCGCCGTGCATGGTCATGCGAATCTCGCCGCTGACGTACTTCTGTGTGTCTTCGATGAAGGCATTGAGTGACTGAGTGGCAGGGCTGAACCACTGCGCATCGTAGACCAACTCGCCCCAGCGCTTGTCGATGTCGCGCTTGATGCGGTGCTGTTCGCGCTCAAGACAGCAGTTCTCCAGCTCCTGATGGGCAGTAATCAACGCCACCGCGCCTGGGCACTCGTACAGTTCGCGCGACTTGATGCCGACCAAGCGATCCTCAATCAGATCGATGCGTCCAATACCCTGCGCTCCGGCGCGGCGGTTCATTTCTTCGATAGCTTGCAGCGGGGTGACATCGTGGCCATCAATCTTGACGGGAATGCCTTGCTTGAACTCGATAACGACCTCATCCTCGACGGGCGGGAACGCTGGATCATCGGTGTAAGAGTAGCAGTCCTTGGTGGGCGCATTCCACGGGTCCTCCAAGAAGCCGGTTTCGATGGCGCGGCCCCACACGTTCTGGTCGATGGAGTACGGACTCTTCTCGGTCTGGACGATGGGCAGCTTGTGTTCCTTGGCGAACGCGATTTCAACGTCGCGCGTCAGTGACAGGTCTCGAATTGGGCTGATGGCCTTGAGGCTGGGGTCAATAGAGGCAATGGACACCTCGAAGCGCACCTGATCGTTGCCCTTGCCGGTGCACCCGTGTGAGATGGTGTCGGCACCGAACTGGTGAGCAGCGCGCACCAAGTGCTTAGAGATCAGCGGGCGAGAAATGGCGGAAACCAGCGGATACACGCCTTCATACATGGCGTTGGCTTTGAGCGCCTTCATGCAGTATTCGTTGGCAAATTCGTCACGTGCGTCGACCACATAAGATTCGATGGCGCCGCACGCGAGCGCGCGCTCCCTGATGGTTTCCAAGCTTTCGCCGCCCTGACCGACATCGAGGGACACGGCAATGACATCCTTGCCGGTGCGCTCCTTGAGGTACGCAATGGCCACGGAGGTGTCGAGGCCGCCTGAATAAGCCAGTACGAGACGATTCTTATCTGCCATGAGTTGCCTTTCTTACGTTGAGCTTATGCAAGTATATACAGACCGCCGTATATTTATGCACGGCGTGTCACTTGGAAGCGAGTGTGAGGAGCCACGTGGTGCGGGCTGTGGCGGTGGGGTCGTCGGCGCAGATGACCATTACGGTGTCATCGCCGGCGATAGTGCCCAGCACGCCGTCAACGGGCTGCTTGTCAATGACGGATGCCACATATTGCGCGGCGCCTGAGGGAGTATGCACGACGATGAGGTTGCGCGCGGTGGCCACCGAAGTAATCAATCCGCTTATCGCGCGTGACATCTGCTGTTCACCCCTTGTGTCGAGTGGGCGCTGCTCACCTGAATCAACCTGCACAGCGTAGGCCATTGTCCCGTCCGGAAGACGCTTCTTAAACGCATGCATCTCATCGAGGTCGCGGCTCAATGTGGCTTGGGTGACGGCTATACCCTCATCCTCAAGCAATTGCGCGAGCTGACTTTGCGACGTGACGACGTGAGCCGAAAGCGCCTGTTCGATGGCGCTCAGACGCGCAGCTCTGGAGGCCGGACGCTGCAACGGCGACGCCTCGCTCATGACAACAGGCTTTCGTCGCCGCGCGCCTTGCCCGTCAACCACGTAAGCAGCGCTTTCTGCGCATGCAAGCGGTTCTCCGCCTCGTCCCACACCACAGACTGCGGCCCGTCGATCACTTCGGCGGTGACCTCCTTGCCGCGATAGGCCGGCAAGCAGTGTTGGAACAGCGCGTCCGGCTTGGCGAGCGCCATCAGCGTGGCGTTCACCTGATACGGCCAGAACGGCTTGGAACGCACGGCATACTCGGCTTCTTCACCCATCGACACCCACGTGTCAGTGAACACGCAATCAGCACCATTCACTGCTTCTTTCGGGTCGGTGGTGACGAGGATAGATCCACCGTTTTCGGCCGCCAAGCGCTCTGCCGTCGCCACAATCTGCTCGTCGGGCAGATAGCCGTAAGGCCCAGCCACACGCACGTTCATACCCGCAACGGCACCAGCAAGCAAGTAGGAGTTCGCCATATTGTTGGCCGCGTCACCCAGATAGGCGATGGTCTGATTCTTCAGATTATCGACGCCGCCGCGGTGTTCGGCGATGGTTTGGAAGTCGGCAAGAACCTGGCAGGGGTGGAACTGGTCAGTCAGGGCGTTAACCACCGGATGGGTTGAGTATTTCGCCATTTCTTCGACGCGATCTTGGCCGAAGGTGCGCCACACCACGCCATAGGCCATGCGGTCAAGCACGCGGGCGGTATCAGCCACCGGCTCGCCGCGTCCCAGCTGGGAGCCAGACTTGTCAATCACCAGCGGATAGCCGCCAAGCTCGGCGATGCCGATGGAGAAGCTGGAGCGGGTGCGGGTGCTCGGCTTGTCGAACAGCACGGCCACGGCTTGCGGGCCGGCGAAAGGCTGGCGATAGAAGCGGTTCTTGTGGAACTGGATGGCCAGTTCGAGCACTTGGCTTTGTTCCTCGTGGTTCAGGTCATCGTCGCGCAGCATGTGGCGCAATTCGGGTGTTGCCATGATTCGTATTCCTTCTTGTCTATTACTTAAGTTTTTACTATCACTCAGTCGTCCGGCAGATTGTCAGGCACGCTCTTCAAAATAGCAAGTGCTTCATTCACATCATCTGCGCTGACGATCAATGGCGGTGCAAAACGCAGCGTATCAACGCGCACCGCATTGACAATCAGACCGCGCTCAAGACACCAGTTCATCACCGCGTGAGCGCACGGATGGCTCAGCTGAACCGCATCGAGCAGACCGCAGCCTCGCACCGACACGTACAGCGGATTGCCGCAAGCCATCAGCCCCTCGCGCAACTGGGTGCCGCGCGCTTCGACATTGGCGAGCAGATCTTCACGCTCGATGGTGTTCAGCGTGGCCAAACCAGCTGCCGCGCCAAGCGGGTTGCCGGCGAACGTAGAGCCGTGCGAACCTGGGGCGAATAGCGCGGCAAGCTTGCCGCCGAAAGCGATCATGCCGCCCATCGGGAAACCTCCCGCAACCCCCTTGGCAAACGTAATCATATCCGGCACGACACCACCAGACAGGTCGTCACGCTGGAAGGCGAACCATGCACCTGTGCGGCCAATACCCGTCTGCACCTCATCGAAAATCAGCAGCGCCCGGTTCTCGTCGCACAGTTGACGTGCCTGTTTAACGAACTGCGCACCGACCGGCCGCACGCCAGCTTCGCCTTGAATAAGCTCCATAATCACGGCGGCGACAGGGGCTTTATCACCCTTGCCGTCTGCGCTACCCACCTCAAATGCGGTCTTGAGCGCCTCGAGATCGCCCGCTTTGACGAATTCGACATTCGGCATCAGCGGCTCGAACGGCTCACGAATGGCCGGCTTATACGTAGCGGCCAGTGCGCCAAGGGTGCGCCCATGAAATCCGTCGACCAGCGCGATAATACGCGACGAACCGTCGGCCGCCAGCGTGCGCCCATACAACTTGGCAAGCTTTAACGCCGCCTCATTGCCCTCAGCTCCAGAATTGGAAAAATACACACGCGACCCTTCAGGCGCACCGGCAAGTTCAAGAAGCTTAGCAGCCAACTTGATTTGCGGTTCGGAAGCAAAATAGTTGCTCACATGTGCGACTTTCGCCCCCTGTTCACTCACAGCCCTCACCCACGCGGGATGCGCGTAGCCGAGCGCGTTAACAGCGATGCCGCCGAGGAAGTCGAGATAGCGATTACCATCCACGTCCCAAACGTGCGTACCTTCGCCGTGATCCATCACGCGCAACGGCGTGCCGAACACGTTCATGTGAACACGCGAATACTCCCCCAGCCATTTGGTGTCTTGAAAGCCAAGCTCTTCCAGCTTCTGATCTGCGCTCTCAGCTGTCATAGGAACTCCTCATCTCTACACCATCATCGGCCACCACCATGGTGCCGATGCCGGCGGACGTGAATATCTCATTCAAAATTGAATGCGGTTTGCGCCCGTCAATGATGTGTGCTTGGGACACACCGCCCTCAATGGCGCGCACGCACGCCTCCATCTTGGGCCTCATGCCGGATTCAAGGTCGGGCAGCATGTCGCGCAACGGCTCCACGCCGATGCGACCGACTAAAGAACTACGGTCTGGCCAGTCGGCGTACAGCCCATCCACGTCGGTTAAAATCACCAGCTTGTGGGCCCCGACGGCGGCAGCGAGCGCAGCGGCGGCGGAATCAGCGTTCACATTGAGCACTTCGGTGGCATCTTCCTCGTTCGGAGCTACGGATGAGACCACTGGAATACGACCAGCGCTCACCAAGTCTTCCACGGCTGAGGCATCCACGCTCACCACGTCACCCACCAGACCGATGTCGGCAGGTTTGCCGTCGATGACGGGGCGGCGCTGCATGGCGGAGAACAGGCCGCCGTCCTCGCCGGAAAGCCCCACGGCAAGCGGGCCGTGCGCGTTGATTAGACCCACCAGTTCACGCGACACTTTGCCGGTGAGCACCATACGCACCACGTCCATCGCCTCGGGGGTCGTGACACGCAATCCACCTTTGAACTCCGACTTGATACCCAGCGCCTTGAGCATCTGGGAAATTTGCGGCCCGCCGCCGTGCACGACGATGGGATGCAGTCCCACTTGGCGCAGGAACACCATGTCTTCAGCGAAGCATGCCTTGAGATGTTCGTCAATCATGGCGTTGCCGCCGTATTTGACAACGATGCGCTGGCCGGCGAACTCCTCCAGCCACGGCAGTGCCTCAATAAGCACTTCCGCCTTCTGATCGGCGCGCAGATCCGTGTGCACGTCGAAGTGGAATCCGGGCCCTTTCAGTTCGCTCATATTCCCTTATTCCCCTTTCCTGCTTGACTAAAGAGCTAGCTTTCGTAGTCGGCGTTGATGTGGACGTATTCATGGGTGAGGTCGTCGGTCCACACGGTAGCTTCGGCTTCGCCGGCGTTCAGGTCGATGTCGATGCACACTTCGCGCGGCGTCATGTCGACTTCGCTGCGATCACGACCGGCCCCTGCGTGTTCGCAGATACGCACGCCGTTGACGTCGACGGTCACCTTTTCGACATCGTATGGCGCGACTTCGCTCGGCACGGTGCCGAGCGAGGAGACGATGCGCCCCCAGTTCGGATCGTTGCCGCTGATGGCGCATTTGAGCAGGTTGGACGCAGCCACGGCGCGACCACAGGCGAGCGCGGCTTCCTCGGTAGTGGCGCCGGTGACGGTGATTTTGATGTCGTGGCTTGCACCTTCGCCATCACCGATGATCTGGCGTGCGAGGAACGCACAAGCTTCACTGACGAGCTTGTTGAACTCGTCCAGGTCAGGTTCGATACCCGAGGCACCAGAGGCAAGCAGCAGCACAGTGTCGTTGGTGGACATGCAGCCGTCCACGTCGATGCGGTTGAACGAATACTCGGTGGCGACACTGAGCGCGGCTTGCAACTGTCCGGCGGAAACAACGGCGTCGGTGGTGATGACGCACAGCATGGTGGCCAGCTGAGGGGCGATCATACCTGCGCCTTTGACCATGCCGCCAATCTTGAAGCCGGTCGAACCGGTCAGTTCCACGGTTTTCGCCCTTGTATCGGTGGTCATGATGGCGCGCGCGGCATCGGCTCCGGCTTGGCTACTGCTGGCGAGCGCGGCGTGCGCGGCCTTCGCGCCGTCAAGCACACGTTCGAGCGGCAACAGCTCACCAATCAGGCCGGTGGAACATACGGCCACTTCGTCGGCGTCGCAGCCGAGCAGACCGGCGACGGTTTCAGCGGTGGCCTTGGATTGGGCGTAGCCGGCTTCGCCGGTGCATGCGTTCGCGCCCCCGGAGTTCAAGATCACGGACTTGATATGCCCGTCCGACACCGTGGCGCGCGACCAGATGACGGGAGCGGCGCAGAAACGGTTCGGGGTGAACACGCCGGCCGCCGCGTCGAGCGGGCCCGCATTGACCACGAGGGCGAGGTCTTTCTTGCCTGCCACCGCCGAGATGCCGGCTTCGACGCCGGCTGCAGAAAATCCTTGTGCGAATGTGACACTCACGGTGCGACTCCGATCTTGCTCAGGCCTTGGGCTTCAGGCAACCCTAGGGCGATATTCAGTGATTGCACCGCTTGCCCAGCGGTGCCACGGTTGAGGTTGTCGATGGCGGCGAAAGCGATGATGCGCCCGGCCTTACGGTCGGTGACCACTTGCAGGTGCGCGGCGTTCGAGCCGATGACGTTGCCGGTGGCGGGCAGTGCGCCTTCGGGCAGCAACACCATGAATTCCTGGTCTTCATAAGCCTTGACCCATGCGGCACGAATCTCGTCGTCGCTCATCTGGCGCGCCTTGTCACTCATGACTGCACTGACGGTGGCGAGAATGCCGCGTGACATCGGAGCCAGCACTGGTGTGAAACTTACAGCGAATTCGCTAGCCGCAGCCGCGCTCTTGCCGGCCGCATGGGCGAAGTTCTGCAAAATCTCGGGGATGTGCCGATGCGTACCGCCCACACCATATGGCAGAGCGGATTGCAGCGCTTCTGAGGCGAGCAAGTCGGCTCTCTTCAGATTCTTGCCCGCGCCGGAATATCCGACGACAAGATCGGACACAATGCTCTTCGGCTCGACGAGCCCTTGCGCAACACCGGGCTGGATAGCCAACGTGGTGGCGGTGACGTTGCAGCCGGGGCCGGCGATACGTTTGGCGCTAGGTAGAGCCGCGCGTTGGCGTAGGTAAGTGCCATCTGTATTGGCGCCCACGATGAGCTCGGACATGCCATACGTCCAGTGATCGTAAAAGTCGCCGCCATAAAACTCGTCCCACGCGCTTTGCTCTTCGAGGCGGTGGTCAGCACCTAAATCAACGACGATTGTGCTGCTATCAAGCTGTGAAGCGAGCTTGCCAGACGCTCCGTGCGGCAACGCGAGGATAATCACATCGTGCCCGTTGAGCACTTCGGGAGCGGTGTCTTCCACAACCAAATCGGCCAACTGGGGAATATGGGGCATATGCTTTGCCATTGATTCACCCACCGTGGAATGCCCGGCCACGCAGGTCACCTCAAAATCAGGGTGCGCCGCAAGAATACGCAGCGTCTCACCGCCCGCATATCCCGTGGCCCCCGCCACAGCAACCGTATATTTCGCCATATTCACGTCCTTTATCGCGTATTCGATATGACCGAGCATACAGCAATATACAGACTACTGCATAATTATACATTCAGTAATGCGAGGTCTGTCGCAATCTTTTCATGTAGCACTAGTTACCAAAGAAAGAGAAAGTGCCATACGCTAAAGCGAGCGCAAGGGATGCCAGCGGCACCGCCAAGCACACAGCCAAATATACCCAATCGCGAGGGCTCACTTCGCTCACACGCGCATGACTACGCTCCCCCTCTGCCCCGAAGCCGCGCGCTTCCATTGCTGTGGCCAACGTGGTTGAACGCCGGATTGATAACACCAACAGTGCAAAAGACTGGGGCATAAACGCACGGAACTTGTTATCGTCACCCAAACCGCGTGAACGGCGCGAAGCTGTCAAAGCAGCCCAGTCGTCGCGCAATACGGAGAACAGGCGCATACCGGCCAAGCCACCGTAAACGAAACGGTCAGGCAAGTGCAATATCTGACTAAACGCATCCGCTAGATCGGTCGCATCAATACCCAACACTGCGATAATCGCAGGCATACCAATAGCGAGGATGCGCAATGCCGTTGCCAGAGCAAGCTCAGCAGAACGGTCGGTGACATATATCCAGCCACACTGCCACCACACGTCCCCACCGGACTTGCCGTACAGAAGAACCGCCAAGGCAGAGCTGGGCGCGCCGATAAAAATCGGCCATGTGGACTTGATGGCTCGCAACGGCGATATCCCAATCAGTGCCAGAATCACAAATTCAAGAAACACTGCGGTGATTGCAGAGAGCCAATCCAAACTCAAAAGCATGGGCAACGACACCAACATCCCACCAATTAGACGGTATGCAGGGTTCAACGAGGCAAGCTGCACAGAATGGCTTGACGGCTTGGGTTCCTCAGCTCGCGTGTTCACTTCACTAACCGGCACTACATCAGCCAATGCCACTTCATCCGGCGCTACATCGGCCGGCATCACACTGTCTGACACCGCACCGCAATCTTCCCCAATCCGACTCTGCCCCCATGTTTCCACTGCCCGCTCTGGCAACAATTCCACAACGCGCGCACCCAAGGCCGCAACGAGTTCACGGTCATGCGTCACCACAATAATGCTCACTCCATCGCCGCGAAGATCGTGAATAAGCCTAACCATTTGCATCCACGTGCAACGATCCTGCCCGAAGGTCGGCTCGTCCAGAATCAGCACGCGCGGCGCTGCTGCCAAAGCCGCAGCCACCGTCAAGCGGCGCTTCTCACCACCCGAGAGCGTATAAGGATTCGCACGCTCATAACGCAACAAATTGAAGCGTTCAAGCAACGCGCGGGCGCGACACTTGGCCTCCTGCTCCCCCACGCCAGTGCGCAATGGCCCCAACATCACTTCCTCAAGTACACTGCCGCGTGCAAACTGATGCTCGGGATTCTGAAATACGTAAGAAATACGCGAGGCAAGTTCTCTGGACTTCCATTCGATTGGATGCTCCCCCTGCGCACCTCCAGTCAGTTCACGCGAAGCAATCACTTCACCGTCGACCGGCTCCAGCAACCCTGCCAGCGTCAACGACAAAGTGGATTTGCCAGCACCGTTAGCTCCAACCAAAGCCGTGATCTGCCCCCGTTTGAAAGCAAGTTCAATATCGGAGGCAATAGCCCGTTCGTCTCTGCCAATCGACAGACGCCGCGTAGACAACACCGGCTCACCAATGCCTTCGCGCGCACAATATGCCGGTTCATTATCGGTATGAATACGCCGAATGCGATATTCTTCGCGCATATAGCGTTCCGGCACCCAAATACCCAACTCAGCAAAATCTAGGTCGTGGTTGGTGAAGACTTCATCAGGTGTGCCGTCCGCCAACACCACTGTGCGCCGTGGCACATCATGACCATTGCCAGCATCGACATCATTACCGTCGTCGCTATCGTCGCTATCGCCTTTTGGAAAGGCTTGCATATCAGGCGCAGAACCCAACACCACAACGCGATCAACCATATCAATCCACGGCTGGGCGCGATGTTCCACAAGCAGCATGGTCGAACGGCGCTCGTCCACAACCTCGCGCACAGCACGCACCACTTGGTCAACACCATCAGGGTCAAGATTGGCGGTCGGCTCGTCCAGCAACAATACACTCGGTTGCATTGCCAATGCCCCAGCCAATGCCAAGCGCTGCATCTGCCCACCGCTTAAATGCATCACCGAACGATGCAACTGCACACCCTGCAATCCGACTGCAGTAAGACTTTGATCCACGCGCGACCAAATCTGCTCGCGCGGAACGTTCATGTTCTCTGGGCCAAAAGCAACATTGTCACCCAGTCGCTGAAACACCGCTTGCGCATCAGGATCTTGTAACACTAGACCTACACGGCCGTGCGCGCTTGTTGCTGGCACACCATCGACCAATACGCGCCCCTCGGTGACACCGCCGTCCTCATCGAGAATGACGACATCACCAGCATCACCCAACGCGCCAGCTTCGTTCGTCTCAAGTACACCGGCACCCAGCAAGCCGGTTGCACCTTGAAGAATTGTGGATTTGCCAACGCCTGAGGCTCCGAGCAATAACACCCGCTGCCCTGCTTTGATGGTGAGATTCAGTCCACGCACGCTGAACGCTTTGCGGGACGCATGACGATAACCCCAGTTCTCAAAACGCAACGCGGCGGCGCTAGTCGGTGTCTCAGGCACGGCGCAATCCTTGTGGCAAGTATTCGGCTATTAGTTCAGACCGCGCACTTCGCGCCCAGAAGCGAACTTATCGAGAGCGCCGGTCTTCGCAACGCCAATATACAAGAACCACATCAGCAATCCAGCCACCAGAGCACCAGAAACGACAGTGGTGATGAAATAAACAACACCATAAGATCCCGCGAGATCAATGGCCTGCAGATTCGTAAAGAAGCTATACCCCCAGCAAGCAACGCCAGACAGCGCACCAGAAAGCACTGTAATAGGCAGATTCCACTTCTTGTACACAAAAATCAGGAACGCCAGTTCAGCAAACGCGCCTTGCACTAACGCCATCAGGAAGGTTTGCGCGCCACCCCAAACGTTGCCCAACAATGCTTCGAGCACACCGGCCACCACTTCAGCGTAGATCGCTGCGCCAGGCTTGCGCACGATAACCGCAGCCAAGGGTGCAGCGAACAGCCACGAGCCGTTAAGAATGCCGGCAAAACCAGGGATAATGGCTTCAAGAACCGACCACGGGCCGTAGGTTAGTGTTGCGATCAGCCAGTAGAGCAGTGCTGAAACAACGCCGATCACCGAAGCGACAGCGATATCAACGACACGCCATTTAAGGATGGGTTTGGCGAGAGTTGTTGCAGTTGCTGTAGTTGTTGTAGTTGTTGCAGACATATCGAGTGCCTTTCTTCTCGGGTCGACATAGTTGTGCCGACTGGATGCAATAAGGCACGGGAAAAGAGAGACAATCCGTGCGCCGGCATTACCCGGTCTCACGTTCCATCGGTCGAGATCGTTTCTGATCTCCTCTCAGCCGCCGAACTAGGCAGCTCCCGTGTCGTTCCCCACACTAAAGCCAGCCTCAGACAGGCCATTATCACTCATTGTTCAGGCCCATCAGCACAGTAAGTATGCTGGCACATACAAGAAATCTTGGCTACTGGGCGAGTCTATCCAAGAGCAAAGCTTCAGTGATGACGTTATTTTTCAGGCCTGCAAGTGAAATAGATTCATTGGGGCTGTGGGCGTTCGATTTCGGGTCTTCTGGACCAGTGACCAGCACCTGTGCAGCAGGAAAAATGCGCTGCAATTCAGGGATGAACGGGATTGAGCCGCCTTCGCCCTTGTTGATGGGGGCAACACCGAATGCCTCTTGCATTGCCTCCAAAGCGTCTTTGGTGGCTTCGGCGTTCGGATTCATCGCCCAGCCCATGCCGTTTTCGCCGCGTTTGACGCTCACTTGGGCACCAAACGGCGCATGCTCAACCAAAAACGCCGCCAGCGCTTCCTGCGCCTCTTCGGGTCGCTGATTAGGAGAGGTGCGCAAACTCAAACGGAACGTGGTTTGCGGGCTAATCACGTTGAACGAGCCTTCGACTGGATGCGCATCAAAGCCAATGACTGTGACAGACGGCTTGGTCCACATGCGAGCAGCCAGCGAACCTGTGCCAGCAAAACGATAGCTTGCAACCGCACCACAATCCTCGCGCACAGCGGCCTCGTCAAGGTCACGCTGCAGACCTCCGATGGGCTCCTCGGATTCAATCCCAGGCACGTTCAAGTCACCATTGTCGTCATACATTGAAGCGATCAACATGGCGGCGAGTGTGTTTGCATCGAGAACAGGCCCGCCGAATTGCCCAGAATGCACTGGGTGTTCAAGCGCCTTGACGGTTACGTCGATTTCGGTGTTGCCGCGAAGCGAGGTGGTCAGGCTGGGAATATCCGCGGACCAGTTGCCTGAATCAGCAACAACAATGACATCCGCAGCAAACTCGTCTCGATGGCTTTCAATAAACGGAATGAAGCTGGGAGAACCCATCTCCTCTTCGCCTTCAATAAACACTTTGATGTTCACGCCAAGCTCGTCATCTAACGCTTTGAGCGCACCGTAGTGGATGGCGATGCCACCGCCGTCGTCCGCTGCACCGCGCCCATAGAGACGCCCGTCAATTTCGGTGCCGACGAATGGATCGGTATGCCATGCGCCCTCATCAGGTACTGGCTGTACGTCATGGTGCGCATATAGCAGCACCGTGGGTGCACTTGAATCAACAACTTTCGAACCGATAACCTCCCAAGCCCCTGGTGTGCCATCTGGGTTGTGCGACTGCACCACCTTGGCTTCCACACCTACTTCGTGCAACTGCTCGGCGACGAACTCAGCCGAGCGTTTCATATGCTCGCCCGTGATGCCTTTGGCGGAAATCGCCTGTAAAGCGATTTTGTGATTGAGTACCTCGATAATGCGCTTCCAGTCTTCTTCGACGCGAGCACTAATAATGTCCGCTGTAAGTTGCGTCATCCTGTCATCTCCCTTAAGTCTCTTGAAATACCTTGTACATCTCTTGCATATCACGACCACGGACCGCCTAAGAATGGCAATATTCACGCGGTTGGGCGCGTCTAGGCGTCACCGTAACCTGCAAGCATGACATCGAAGAACACAGAAGCCGACGATTCCAAAGCAACAGCAGGCAAAGGTCGCCCCACTCCCAAGCGCAAAGATGCCCAGGCGCAGAATCTGCACCCACTAGTACCAGCTGACCGCAAGGCGAGCAGGAAGGCCGCAAAGGCGCGTATGCGCGAGCGTGAGAACGCCCAATACGAGGCCATGCGCACCGGCGATATCAACAACATGCCGAAATCAGAACGCCTGCCTTGGCGCGTATACATCCGCGATTATGTGGATGCTCGCTATAATATCGGCGAATTTTTCATGCCTATTGCGTTCGGCATTATTGTCTTGTCAATGGTGCTCAGCATGACTATGCAAAATGTATATGCTTCAATTATTCCGCTGCTTGCCATGTACATATATCTTTTTGCGATTATTGTCGACATTGCGCTAATGTGGCGCGCGCTGAAGAAGAAGCTTATCGCCAAGTACGGAGAGGCTTCTGTGGCGAGAGGCACGCGTTCTGCTTCATACGCTTGGAGCCGCTCGATTCAAATTCGCCGCTGGAGGATTCCTAAGCCACGCTATTCCAAGCGCGGCAATTGGCCTGTGTGACATCTTCGCTTCAATGGTTATGAACGAGCGCTTCGACATTGCCATTATCGGCGCAGGGCCGGGCGGATATTCCACAGCGTTGCGCGCATCGCAGCTCGGATTGAAGGTGGCGCTAATTGAGCGGGACGCGACACTGGGCGGCACATGTCTGAATCGTGGGTGCATTCCCACCAAGGCACTTCTCGAAGCGACAAGCACCTTCGACGCTATACGCCACGGCCGTGAAATCGGAATCAATGCGCATGTGAATGAGGTCGATTACGGCGTATTGCGCAATTGGAAGCTGCACGTGGTTAGCACCATGACGCAAGGGCTGACGGCTTTGCTTGCACATCGTGGGGTGAGCGTGTTCCGTGGCGAGGCAAACCGTTTGGTTCCATCAGCTGGAGGCGGCGCTGCCCACATTGTTCAAGTGAAAGCTTCCCCCAGCCAAACCGAGGTGTTGTGCTTTGAGAAGGCCGAACAACCTGAACCGTTGGGCGCATCCATCGAACTACGAGCTGCTCATGTAGTACTTGCCTTGGGCTCACACCCCCAGCCGCTGCTGGGAACCGACTTCCATGGTGCGCTGATTGATTCCACGCAAGCGCTGGCGCTTGATGAGTTCCCTGCTTCGGCAGCGATTATCGGCGCAGGTGCGGTGGCCGTCGAGTTCGCTTCGATGTGGAACGCTGCCGGAGTGGACATTACGCTATTGATTCGCAAAGACAGGGTGCTCTCTTCGTGGGACCGCCGCGTCGGCGTCACCCTCACACGCGAGTTGAAACGCCAGGGCATCCATGTGCTGCCTCATACGAATGTCACCCGCATCGACACCGGTTCCAATCTCGGCGCGACAGTGCATTACACGCAGAACGGCGCCGACGGCACTGACGGCGAGCAGACTATCCAATCGGAAGTAGTGCTGGGGGCCATCGGACGCACACCGAACACCGATGCCGATTGGCTGGCCGACACACATCTCACCACCGATAAAACCGGCCATATCACCACCGATGCATTGGGCCGCACTTCAACTGCCAACATCTGGGCGACTGGCGACATCGTTGCTGGTCACGCGCTTGCCCATCGTGCCTTCGAGCAGGGCATCACCGTGGCCGAAGCCATTGCCGGCATGAATCCGAAGCCCGTGGACGAAACGACAGTTCCGCAAGTCGTGTTCAGCCGCCCACAAGCCGCATGTGTTGGCTTAACAGTGCGCCAAGCCAAAGAAAATCCAGCATTCACTAATATCAGCGAAACCACCTATCCGATGATGAGCAACGCGCGCATGGCGATGAGCGCGACCGGCGGCACGCTGACGGTGGTGACCGGCGAGCGCGTCAGCTCCCCCGGCTCACCCAACTCACCCAACTTTCTCGATTCACCCAGCTCACCCGTCGTGTTGGGCGTACATATGGTCTGCCCCACCGCCACCGAACTCATCGCCGAAGCCGCACAACTGGTGGGCAACCATGTACCGTTGAGCGAGGCGGCGCGGCTCATCCATCCCCACCCCACCTTCAGTGAAACCTTGGGCGAGGCGCTCCTCAAGGCAGACGGCCGCCCATTGCACACACGCTAAACACATCGCGGGCACGGCCGCTGGTAGACTATCGGCCAGTATGTCGATTCCCAAACAAGTGAGGAAGCATGGCTGACAAGCCCCAGAAGAATAGCATGATTAAGCAGATCATCCAGGTGTTCCAATTCACCCATAAGGACGATAAGCAACTGCCGTGGCTGTGCGGTGGCGCGCTGCTCGCCCCGATCGTGCTGGGTGTTGTGCTGGGCATTGTCTTCAAGTGGTCGATTGTGGGCTGGATTCTGAGCATGGTTATGTTCGTGATGATCGGCTTATTGTTGGCCACCATCGTGCTCACCCGCCGTGCCGATGCCGTGGGATACCGCCAGTTGGAGGGTCGCATGGGTGCGGCCATCAGCGTGCTGAGCAATATGAACAAGGCCGGCTTCAACTTCCCGCAGGAGCCGGTATGGGTCGACCCGCGCACCAAGGACGCGGTGTGGCGCGGCACCGGATACAACGGCATCTATCTGATCGGCGAAGGCGATTACGAGCGAGTCAATCACGCAATGGACAGGCAGGAGCATTCCATCAAGGGCGTGACGGCCGGTTCGTCCATTCCGGTGTATCGCATCTGCGTGGGCACCGGCAAGAACCAGACCCAGCTCAAGGACCTGCGCAAGGTGATCACCAAGCAGAAAAGCTATGTGCCTTCCAACCATAAGAACGCTCTGATGGCAAAGATTCATCCGCACAGCCGGTTCCTGATGTCCAAACGCGAGCTGGCCATTTTGAACGACCGTCTGCGCACTTTGCAATCGAAGGGCGGCTACGGCGTACCCAAGGGCATCGACCCGAACCGCGCGCAGAAAATCAGCCGTCGCGCCATGCGTGGGCGCTGAGCGCGCGATAGCCCACACTGCGCAATACCACAGTATTGCGATACTTATTATTGATGAGCCTCAGCTCCATATGAATGCTGAGGTTTTGGCCTATAACCCGAGTTTTCATGTTTAGCAACCTGTCGCGAGCCTCTCAATGCATGAGACAGTTTTTGACAGAAAAAAAAATGGAGAACTACGTTAACTTCTGCTGGAAACTCCGGCGATCTGATTTGAAAGAAGGAATTATGGATAATGTAGTCTCTGCTGAAGACCTTGAAAAAGTTACAAAAAGAATCAACAAGGAAGAGCCACAAGATTGGGGCAGCATCTGCCTAACATCCTGCAGCTGCTCTTGTGATGACTGAGATCTTCAACTAATTATCCCGATAATCAGTAATTAAGAAGAGGAAAGATGTCAAACCTTCCTTACTACATATCTACCGCTAGAGCAATTGAAAAGGGGGATTGTTTCCGCTTCTTTCCTCTTCTAAATTCAGAATGCATAGAAGTCGCAAAACCACTGGGCACTATAGTCAATAATTTTATTCAAAGATGCGATGGATTGCATTCTCTGGAACAAATAGGAAGCTCTCTCAATCTCATCAGTCAAAGTGTTCGTGAAGTCGCTCAGTACGCCAAAAGCCATAAACTCATACATGAAGCGAGCAGCATATCATCACTGATTTTTAGTACTACTCAAAATCCTCAATTATTCCCACCTCAACGCGGTTACACAAAACCCGCAGATCTTTTCTTATACTCAGATAGTCATCAAGTAAAACAAATTGATAATCAACTGAATAACGACATAACAATTCATAGACATTCCACAAGATTATTTACCGATGACGGTATCTCACTTAACACGCTATACGAAGCATTAAGGAAAACCTATTATATAGGTCACCACATGCATTCTGTCGCTTCCGGAGGCTCTCTCTTTCCACTGGACATCTATGTGATAATTAATCGCAGCAATGACATAAAAAAGGGGATCTATCTGTGGAATCCGGTTTCAGCGTCGTTACTCTACCAGGAAAATAACAGCGTTCCACCGTTAGATTTTGTTTTCGATAGCCCATATGCATCCCAACCTGCCTGCTGGTTTATCATTGCTCTCGCTTCAGGAAGTCAGCTTTATAAATACGGCAATAGAGGTATTACATATGCATATATAGAAGCTGGTCAAATCGCGCGAGTTCTAGAAGAGACATGTAGTGCTCTCGGCCTAGGATATCTTTGGTATGGGGGATATATCGAGAAAGGCGTTCAGCAATGTCTAACTAAGGCACCACAAAGAGTTGGTAAGCAAGATCTTCCCACCCCCCCTGCCAATACTTTGCTCTGCTGTAGGAGTTGAAAAGAAAACGCAGACTAACGGTGACATCGGGCAAAATTCAGCCGAATTATCGCTGATGAAGTTCGCCGAAGAACATGATTGGACATGCGATACAGTTCATCCAGAATACGACAATTATTGTCTTCACCATGTCAGCATTCATTTCAGTACCGAAGATAACACAGGGAAATGGGCGTTTGCAACAAAACCCACAGTTCAAAATGCCAATATTGCTGCGTTATCAGAAGCAGTGGAAAGATATAGCTGCACAAAGCATATTCCGGATAAGAAAATACGATTATGTCGTACTGACGACATAAGATTAGTCTCTCTCGACGAGATAATCCCTTTGTCCCCCTCTCAAAAAAATCGCCTCGGACTTAAAGACGAAAAAGAGGTAGACTTCATCTCATGCGTCGAAGGAATCAGACCTTTAACCGGCGAAATCGCCTTGATTCCTACCGACCTCATTACTTACTGGGATCATAAAAATGTTTCATTCAGACATTCAAATAGCAATGGCGTTGCCGCTCATACCAGCTATAACAAAGCGCGGCAACGAGCCTTGTACGAGCTTGTAGAGCGCCATTCTTTTCTGCTGCACTGGTATACCCACACGCCATGTCGCCAAATCGTTCCCAAGGATGAGAACGCCTATAGACTCCAAAAATTACATGATCTTGGGAAAGAAGCCTATTTGCTCGACATCAGCACAGATGAGCTTCCTATTGCAGCATGTATTATCTTCCAAGATAAGGCACCTTTTTGCTCGATAGGTTTAGGAAATGGGACAACTTTCCATATCGCTGCCGCAAAAGCCATATCTGAAGCCATTGATATCAATATCGATTGGTCAAAGAATTGGACAAAGGTGAACTCGGAAACTTTATTACGCCTAGGTAACGACTGCTTATACCCACAATGGGGAACGGATCATCTGTGGTGGTATGCACGCTCCGCAAAGAAAACAAACACTATTCGCTTTCTTATTGGCAACCACTCAAGCAATGTTCGTTGCATTGAGTCAAAATCCTTCGAAGAACTGATTAGTAAATATGACCCTGTATTTTATGAATATGAGCAGGTCGTTGAACAAATCCATGTTGTCCGCGCACTGTCATCACACTGCATTCCGCTCCTCTTTGGCACTCCAGGCGAAGCCAGTGCCCACCCTCTATTAGTTAATTGCAAGAATCTTATTCCCCACCCACTTTCGTAAGCCACCAAGGATATCCATGCGCTTTTCAATGCAAAACATCGGCCTGCTGCAAATCACACAGCTGCCCTCTCCTTGCCGCAACCTCTGCTACAACTCGCTGCTGAACATGCTTGGCGCGGCCATCATGACAACGGGATGGACAGTCTACGCTACACGTTTTCTCAAACTGGATACATTATGGCTTACCATCATCGGCTCAATGATGGCGCTCGGGTTGCTCATCGGTTCAATTGCAGCGGGCAAAATCGTAGATCATATCGAGCCACGCACTTCAATCATCCTGTCGAATATCATATTCGGCCTGTCCATGATTGCACTTGCGTTCTCGCACTCGCCTATGTTAATTGCAATATGGCTGGCACTATCTGGCTTCGCTTCGTCGTTTAACGCGCCGGCGAAAAGCGTATTCTTCACGCAGTACGCGACGCAAACCATCACGCATACACGATCAATCACCGCGTCATACTCATATCTCGGCACGGCTCTAGGCACCATCGGCGGCATCATCACGTTGGCATTGAATCAACCCCAAGTGTTTGCGGGAACCATCATCATCAACGGTGTCAGCAATCTCATCGTTGCCCTGCTTGCACTTCGATTGCCGCGCATACATGCCACAGAGCGCTCCGGAGGGAAGAAACCGCGTTCCGCCCACGCGAACAAGTTCGGCGCATTCGCAGATAGGAGATTCATCTTCTGCTGCATCATGCTTGATCTGCCTGTCATTGCCATCTATGCCATCAACACCGCCATGCCTATTTGGCTGGTCCGGTTCACGACGCTACCAACCGTACTTGTCGGCGTATATCAAGCATTGCAGATGATGGTAGGCATGCTGTTACACACCGCGCTCACACGCAACAGCACCTCGTTTGCCGCGGGACTGCGCGACTTCATCAAGTTCGCTCTCATAGGCAGTTTTGCATGCCTGTTGCTTCCGATAAGTCTTATATGTACGCAGCAGTTGGGTTACGTTGCCGGAATCGTTGCCTTTTGTTGCGCAGCACTGCTTGCATCCGTCTCGATCATCGGTGCCAATGGAGCAGTCTGGGCCGTATCGTATGCGTTGCGCAAAGACGGCCATCAAGGCGATTACGAAAGCGCGAGCAATTTCATTGATGGGATATGCGGCGTTGCCATGCCTTATATCACCACACCTCTGTGCTCCACGACACCGACTATCGGTTGGCTCATCGCCGCAGGTCTTGGCATGGTGTTCTCGTTGTCATCAATCAGTCTGCGTCACATCAATCCAAATCAATCTTGAAAATAGCAACTCCATCAAGACACCATTATCCGCACCATAACGCGGCTAAGCGGCTATGAAACATGCTCGTAACCGAAACTACGAGTGCGCGAAACGCGCGTTTTTATGCTTGTTGTTCGTAAGTCTCATGAAAGGAGCGGTTTCCGTGACCGACGAACTGAAAACCAAGGCTGATGCCGAGGCCCTGATCAACAAGGAAGGCGTGGAATACGTCTCCATCCGTTTCACCGACCTCATCGGTGTGCAGCAGCACTTCACCGTGCCTGCCAGCGAGTTCCTCAAGGACGCCTTCGACGAGGGCATGCCGTTCGACGGCTCCTCAGTGCAGGGCTTCCAAGCCATCAACGAGTCTGATATGAAGCTAATTCCCGATATTGAAACCGCCTTCATTGACCCGTTCCGCAAGCACAAGACACTCAACGTGGCTTTCTCTATCGTCGATCCGCTGACCGATGAGCCCTATTCACGCGATCCGCGTCAGGTGGCAGCCAAGGCCGAAGCCTACCTGAAGTCCACCGGCATCGCCGACACCGCTTCCTTCGCTCCTGAGGCCGAGTTCTTTATCTTCGACAAGGTGCGTTTCGAGAACTCCATGCAGCGTTCCTTCTATGAAGTGGACTCCATCGAAGCTCCGTGGAACACCGGCGTTGACTTTGAAGAGGACGGCACCCCGAACATCGGCTTCAAGAACCGCGTCAAGCGCGGCTACTTCCCTGTTCCGCCGATTGACCACACCCAAGACCTGCGCGACGATATGGTTGCCAACCTGCAAAAGGTCGGCCTCATCCTTGAGCGCGCCCATCACGAGGTGGCAGGCGCCGGCCAGCAGGAAATCAACTACCGCTTCAACTCCCTGCAGCACGCGGGTGACGATTTGATGAAGTACAAGTACGTGGTGCATGAGACCGCCGCGCTGGCTGGCAAGGCCGCGACCTTCATGCCCAAGCCGATCGCAGACGACAACGGCACCGGCATGCACTGCCACCAGTCCCTATGGAAGGACGGCAAGCCGCTGTTCTACGACGAGAAGGGCTACGCCGGCCTGTCAGACATCGCCCGCTGGTACATCGGCGGTCTGATCAAGCACTCCTCCTCCGTACTGGCCTTCACCAACCCCTCGCTGAACTCCTATCACCGTTTGGTGCCAGGCTTCGAGGCTCCCGTCAACCTGGTGTATTCAGCTCGCAACCGTTCCGCCGCCATTCGTATTCCGCTGGCCGGCACCTCCCCCGCCGCCAAACGTATCGAGTTCCGTGCGCCGGATCCTTCCTGCAACCCGTTCCTCGCGTTCTCCGCGCAGCTGATGGCCGGTCTGGATGGCATCCTGAACCACATCGAGCCGCCGGAGCCCGTCGACAAGGATCTCTATGAGCTGCCGCCGGAAGAGCACGCGGGCATCAAGCAGGTGCCGAGCTCGCTGGCCGAAGCCATGAACGCCCTCGAAGAGGACCACGACTTCCTGACCGCAGGCGACGTGTTCACCGACGATCTAATCGAAACATGGATCGACCTGAAGCGCGGTGAGATCGACTTGGCTCGCCTGGCTCCCACCCCACTCGAATACGAACTCTATTTCCACATCTAAGGAAAAGTGCC
>CAVFKU010000010.1:0-32562 GCA_963623245.1 Parabacteroides merdae | reverse complement strand
CGCCGGCATTGGCGAAGTCGCTTCCGCTATTCGTTCGTACGGCAGCTAAGATTTCTCAATTACACTCACGGGCGTTCGGGGCTCGTTCGCTTCGCTCGAAATAACATGGAGTGTATTGTTTCGAGCGAAGCAAAACGCAAGTGGAAAAATTCTAAGGCCGCGACGGCCTCCTGTTAAGCCTTTTTGGGCTTAACAGGAGGCTCTCCAAGTTCGGAGGCAGCGACCATGATTTCAGTGGCGGCAGTCTCTGTGGCAGTCTCTTCGGCAGCCTCATGTGCAGCGACTTCTGCACCGACTTCTTCGGCAGCTTCCTTGGCAGCCTTCACCGCGGCGATTGCGCCAGCGAAGCTAATCTTGCCCACCACGCGGCCTGCTTCGGCAATGTCACCTATTGCGTTCTGCAGGGATTCGCGCACATCGTCCGCCACGCCCAGCGTCACCGACAGAATCGGCGTCTTCATGGACACCTTGGCCTTCGACTTGATGCCGCGCAATGCGGCCAGCGCCTCGCCAGCATGGTTCAGCAGTTCCGGCGTCACCTTGAACGCCGCCGCTTCATACACATCAGGCGTCGGCCATGCGGCACGATGCACGGACCCCTCGCCCGAGTGCATCCAGCCCCACACCTCTTCGGTGGCATACGGCAGGAACGGCGCAAGCAAGCGTACGAACGCATCCAGCCCCAAGCCCAATGTCGTGCGCGCGGAACGCACAGCCGCCTCACTTGGCGCATTGCCCGTGGAATCGGCGGTGCCATACGCGCGGTTCTTTACTAGCTCGATATAGTCGTCACAGAACTGCCAGAAGTAATTTTCTACGGCTTCCAGCGCCTTGGAATGCTCGTAGGTCTCTAGCGCTGCGGTGGCCTCGCGCACCACCAGCGCCATCTTTGCCATAGCGGCGCGGTCGAGCGGCTCGGTCACATCGGCCGGGTTCCACGTGGCAACAGCGCAATCGCCCACATGATGGTTCTCGTCCTCACGCCCGATGGCCAGTGCGAACTTGGTGGCGTTGAGTAACTTGATGGCCAGGCGTCGGCCAATCTTCATCTGGCCCTCGTCATACGTGGCATCCAACCCCAAGCGAGCGGAAGCGGCCCAATAGCGCACCGCGTCCGCGCCGAACTGCCTAATTGGTTCATCTGGCACCACGACGTTGCCCTTGGACTTCGACATCTTCTTGTGGTCTGGGTCGAGAATCCAGCCCGACAGCGTGGCATTGGCCCACGGCAAACAGCCGTTCTCCAAATGCGCGCGGTCGACGGTGGAAAACAGCCAAGTGCGGATGATGTCCTGACCTTGCGGGCGCAAGTCCATTGGGAACGTGGCGTTGAACACTGCCTGATTCTCCTCGCCCGGTTCCTCCCAGCGAGTCACGATCTGCGGGGTCAGCGACGAGGTGGCCCACGTGTCCATGATGTCCGGCTCGGCGGTGAAGCCGCCCGGCACGTCGCGCTGATCTTCGCTGTAGCCCTCCGGCACGTCATCGGTGGGGTCGATAGGCAAGCGGTCTTCGCTCGGCACAATCGGATGGTCGTAATCCGGCAGGCCATCTTCGCCAAGCGGGTACCACAGCGGGAACGGCACACCGAAGAAGCGCTGACGTGAAATCAGCCAGTCACCATTCAGGCCATGCACCCAGTTCTCGTAACGCACGCGCATGAAATCAGGATGGAAGTTCAGCTCGCGCCCACGCTCGATAAGCTGTGCATTAAGCGCGGTGTCGGTGCCGCCGTTCTTCAGATACCATTGGCGCGACGTGACGATTTCCAACGGCTTGTCGCCCTTTTCGTAGAAGTTCGTCATGCGCTTGGTGGGCGTCGGTTCGCCGTCCAAATCGCCGGATTCGCGCAGATGGTCGACAATGATTGTGCGCGCGGAGAACGTGGTTTTACCTTGTGTCTCCTCGAAAATTGCACGGCCAGAAGCATCTTCAATCCAGTCAGGTACGTCCGTGATAATGCGCCCGTTGCGCTGGATAATCGAACGCAACGGCAGATTCAAATCGCGCCACCATTGCACGTCGGTCATGTCGCCGAACGTACAGCACATGGCAATGCCTGCGCCCTTGTCCATTTCGGCGGCCTTGTGTGCCAAAATCGGCACTTTCACCTTGAACAGCGGTGAATAGACATACTGCCCGAAATACTGCTGATAACGCTGGTCGTCTGGATGAGCGATCAGCGCGCCACATGCGGCCAAGAGCTCTGGGCGTGTGGTTTCGATATAAATCGGCGTGCCGTCCTCGAAACGGAACGCCACCTTGTGATAGAAACCGGGGTATTCGCGCGACTCCAGCTCGGCTTGGGCCACGGCGGTCTGGAACGTCACGTCCCACAGGCCTGGCGCGTCCTTTTGATAGGCCTCGCCGCGCGCCAGATTACGCAGGAATGCCCTTTGTGCCACGCGCTGCGGGTGCGCGCCGATGGTGTGATAGGTTTGCGACCAGTCGATTGACAATCCCAGCGAACGCCACAGTTCTTCGAACTGCTTCTCGTCTTGGGCTGTCAAGCGCTCGCACAGCTCGATGAAGTTCTTGCGTGAAATCGGCACCTGATCCTTGGCATCGATCTTCTTGCCGTCGGTGCCCTCGAACGGCGGCTTGAAATCGGGGTCGTATTTCAACGATGTATCCACGCGCACGCCGTAATAATTCTGCACGCGTCGCTCGGTGGGCAGACCGTTGTCGTCCCAGCCCATCGGATAGAACACGTCGTAGCCGCGCATGCGCTTGAATCGCGCGATTACGTCGGTGTGCGTGTAAGAGAACACATGGCCTACGTGCAGATGCCCAGACACAGTGGGCGGCGGGGTATCAATGGAATAGACGGATTTGCGGTCGCGGGTGTTGTGGAACGCATAGGTGCCGTTCTGCTCCCAGACGGCGCGCCACTTGTCTTCGAGACCTTCCACTCCCACTTTATCGGGCAGAGGGGTGAGATTGGCGTTGATGGAGTGCTCTTCAGTCATACGCGCCAGTTTAGGGCGTTTGTATGACAAGGAAGCCGTACAAAAGCATCGGCTCCGCTGTGGAAGACTGCTTGTGATACTACTGCTTGATGATATCCTTCAACATCAAACGCTCGTCTGCCATCTGAACGGGGTAACCCTTGATTTTTGTGGAAGCAACCACACTCACCTTGCGCGCATACAGCCAGTCGCTGGCCGCGTCGTTACTGACGGTGCGCGCGTAAACCTTCAGCGCGTCCTGGTATGCCTCGTCCGTGGTGGATTGCAGCGCGTCGGCATATTGCCGCTGCGCATCACCGCTGTTGTATCGCGTTAGACTTTCCGGATTGGCGTAATCAGCAGTGCTTGTTGTGCCGTTCAGCACGGTGATAAGCAAGTTGAAATCGCGGTTTTCTATGCGAGTGTTGAGGTCGTCGTCGCTTAACGCATCTACCTGCACGGATAGACCCACATTGCCTAGCTGGTCGGCGATAGCTTGAGCAAGCGACTGATATTCTTGAGGCGCGATAAGCTTGAGCGTGCCAATGTAGCCGGCATCAAAAAACGACATCATGCGCCGTCCCTTGGCGGTGTCATAAGGAAACAGGCCAGTTAGGTCTTCATAGCCAACTTCGAGTGGGCCTATGGGGCCTCCAAGCGTGAGCGCGGTGCCTTCAGTGGATTGCGCTACGTCTTGGCGGCCGTCCGCCAGTGCGTTTTTATCTAGCAAAGTGCGCAAAGCTTGACGCGCCTGCAAATCAGAAAGAATAGAGTTATTGTCGTGGTTGTACAGCAACGTGACTTTGCTAGTGCTCACCCCTTCGGATACTTTCACTGACGGATTATTCTTCGCCTCAGCCGCTGAAGCAGGGTCGCTTGGCACAGCCAAATCAATATCGCTAGTGCTCACAGCTTTGATCAGCGCGGTGTCATCAGTGAAATTACTTAGCGTAATAGTGCTGGTTTTTGCGCCGGAATCAGGGTTTGAAGCGAGAACAATCTTGCTGCCTGGCGTGAATTCTTTGACGCTAAAAGCGCCGGATCCAATCGCTGTGTTCTGATAGTTGATCTGTGCTTCACTGTCATAAACAATGCCGAGACGGCCAGAAAGCGTGCGCGTGAGCGAGGCGTCTGGTTGGCTTAGGGTGATTGTCACCGTTGTTGCGTTTGGGTTGGTCACTGATTTAAGGCAAGCGAAGCCTGTTTTAGCTCCCGGCCACTCGTTCTCCAGCGCTTGTTGCAGCGACCACACCACGTCCGAAGCATCAAGATTGTGACCGTTCGAGAAATACAGATTATTGCGCAATGTGAACGTCAATGTGAGGCCGTCTTCTGAGGTTTTCCACGCGCTCGCAAGCCCTGCTGTGAGCTGGTTGTTTTCGTCACGGCTGAGCAGTGTTTCGTACACGTTGCCGATAAGTGCGCGGTTCAGCCCCGCATCGTCGGTGGTGCGAATGTCAAGTGTTTCGGGAATGTCAGTGAGGCCAATAGTGACCGCGCTGTTGGATTGCACGGTGCTGCCGCCGAAGAACGATTGACGGCTGAGCAGCGGCACTGCCGCCCATACCAATGCGCCCAACGCAACAGCCACGCCGATAAAGATGAGCCAGCTTTTCAATTGACTGCCTGTACTTGCTTGTTGCGCCCTGTGCTTGCGGTTCTTCGACATACTGTTTAGTTTATCGTTGCCGTCGAACAGCTTAGTTTTAAGATGTGGCTGCCATTGCATGAAATGAGCATCGAGCAGGAGAACCTATGCGCAAGGCATCGCATATGCGGTTCCCTATTGCGCGGATGGGCAGGTTTGCACCAATGGGCAAGCAGTGCAATCAGGCTTTCGAGCATGGCAGGTGGCACGTCCGTGCAGAATCAGCCGATGGCTCACATTCGTCCAATCTTCAGGTGGGAAGCAAGCGGTAACCGCGCGCTCGATGGCAACAGGGTCGGGATGCGTCGACCGCCAATCAGTGCGCCAGCGCAGCCGCCCTGTGACGCGCATTACATGAGTGTCCACCGGAAAACCTGGGATGCCAAAGGCGTTGCCAAGCACCACATTCGCAGTCTTGCGCCCCACCCCAGGCAGACTGGTTAGCTCCTCCATTGTTTGCGGCACCTCGCCGTCAAAGCGTTCGTCAAGCGCTGCGGCTAATCCCAGCAGATGCTTGGTTTTGGAGCGATAAAAGCCAAGTGGGTGGATAATATCTTCCACGTCCTGCGGGTTTGCTTCCGCCAGCTCGCGGCATGAGGGATAGGCGGCGAACAGTGTGGGCGTGACCGTGTTGACGCGCTTATCAGTGGTTTGAGCGCTCAAAACCGTGGCAATGAGCAGTTGCAGCGGCGTAGAAAAATCGAGCGCACATTTCGGTTCAGGGTAGGTTTTGCGCAGCAACGCATATTCAGCGCGCATACGCTCCAGCCGAGCTTTCTTTGCCTCGCGTCCCGATGGCGTGTGCGCGGCGCTGTTCATTGCATGTTAAGTTCGGTGAGTTCGTTGGTGTTGCTAGGCTCGCTGGTGGCAGCAGTGTCGCTGGTACTGGCAGAGCCGCTACTCGCTGTTGTTGCGTCTGTTGCAGCGTCCTTTGCCACGTCTTGCGCCGCGGACTTCACAGCCGCTTCCTCCGGTGGGTCGAAACGATACCCCACATTGCGCACAGTGCCGATCACATGCTCATATTCGCCGCCAAGCTTGGCGCGCAGACGGCGAATATGCACATCAACAGTGCGTGTGCCGCCGTAATAGTCGTAACCCCATACCTCTTGCAACAACTGGGCGCGCGTGAACACGCGGCCGGGGTGTTGCACTAAATATTTAAGCAGCTCGAACTCCTTGTATGCCAAGTCGATCGGCTGGCCGCGCAGAGAAGCAGTGTATCCATTCGTGTCCACAATGAGATCACCAGAATGAATCTGCCCATCCTCGGCGGTCACACTCCTGTCGGCAATGCCAACCGCGGCAACCGGCGCATTGCCGCGCTCGGCCACCAAACGCAAACGCCCCTCGACCTCGGCGGGCGAAGCGCTGGCCACCACCACATCGGCAATACCCCACTGCGAGTTGACAACAGTGAATCCGCCTTCGGTAAGAATAAGCACAATCGGCGTGGACAAGCCGGAAGCATGAATCAGGCTGCACAACGTTTTCGCTGTGGCTAAATCATCTCGCGCATCGAGAAAGAGAATGGTGTGCTCCGGCATTTTTACCAAGCTGGCCGCATCCATCGGAAGCACGCGCACGCGATGCGACAGCAGGGCGAGTGAGGGCAACACTGAAGCGGGGTTGTCGGAAAACGTCATCAACGTTAAGTCAGTCACGTCAACCCCCTTACTTGGCTGTGGTGATGTTGTGTGTATTGTACGCGCATGTATTGGACACGCTCTATCTGCTGTTTAACAGGTGGATACGGAAAGCGTACGCGGGTGTTGGGTAGGATGGTGGAGTATTGAAACATGGAACAGGGAGCCAGATATGGGCAGCAAAACCACAGCCAAAAGAGGCAGCAGGCAGATGTTGGGCGTGCAGGCCTTGACGTATGTGGTGCTGGTGTGTGTGGCGCTGCTGCTGGCGTCGGTGTGCGGCGCTTTGGGCGATGTGGTGTTTTATGGTCTAGCCGTCGTGGCGCTGATGGTGCTGGTTGCGTTCCATGTGTGTTGGCCGTTTCAAGCTGGCATGGCCGACCGTGCGATTGGCTTTGCTGTTGGAGTGTTATCGTTAATCGCTGCCGCCACGCCGGTGAGCACATTGCTGTTGCCGATGAACGAGCAAATGTTTGCCAGCGCACTGCGGCGCAATACATATCCGATGGCGTGCTGGGCCGCGGCAGTGGCCGGATTGCTGGTGCTGCTCATCATCGTTGCGTTCGCCCGGCAGATGCTGCGTGCCGAGCGCTCGCACCTTATTCGCGCGCTGTCGCATTGCGTGACGGGCGCCGCCGCCTCGATTTCACTGGCCGGTTGGGTGTTTTTGCCGTATGTCGTGGCGAGCGGGCAAAGCGCCGCCGGGCTGGTGATCGTGCCGAAGTTCGTGGCGCTGGTCGCCGTCATGGTTGTGGTGGCGCTGGTGCTGGCGTATGCTTCGACGTTCTGGCTCAAGGAACTCGACCCCGATTCGTCCGTGCGCGCGCCGTGGGTGGGTGTGGCGCTGTTGCCGGTGATGCTTTTCGGTCTGATGGTGTTCGCCGCCGCTCTGCTGATTCAGGTCGTCGGCTGGTAGCCTCGTTCGCCTTGCAAAGCGGCAAATATAACAGAACCCGCACGGCGTAAACCGTGCGGGTTCCTAATTATCTATCGCTTACGGGCGAAACGAGCCGTTCACTGCTCGCTTTCGGCGAGGCGGTTGCGTGCTGCGACGATTTCCTCCTCGGCTTTTGCGGCGCCGGTCCAGAAATCGCCGGGCAGGACCTCCTTGCCCGGTTCCAAGGCCTTGTACTGCTCGAAGAAGTGCTTGATTTCTGCCTTGTGGTATTCGGACACGTCGTCAACATCCTTGATGTCGTCGAAACGCACATCCGCCGGCACGCACAGCACCTTGTCGTCTCCACCGGCCTCGTCCACCATGTGATACAGACCCACCGCGCGGCACTTCACCACGCAACCTGGGAACACCGAGTTCGGGATCATCACCAGCGCGTCCAGCGGATCGCCGTCCTCGCCCAGAGTGCCCTCGATGTAGCCGTAGTCGTCCGGATATCCCATTGAGGTGAACAGCGTGCGGTCCAGGAACACGCGGCCTGTCTCGTGGTCGACTTCGTACTTGTTCTTCGAGCCGCGCGGAATCTCCACCACGACGTTGAAGGTCTCTGCCATGTTATTGCTCCTTATAAGGTTGACAATTTTCTCTCAATACACACCATACCGCGTGCCCATCCGAAGATTTTTCCTTTGGCTAGTGCCTCGGTCGAAATGGCAGTGGGCGTGTGTTTCATCGTGAACCGACGCTCAGAAGTCACGCTCGACGTGGAAGATATGCGCCACATCAGCCCACGGAGCCAATGAAACGAAATTGTCCCAGCTCCACGCGAAATCGCGCCCAGTCAGCTCGTCGCGCATATGTGCCCCCCAGCGCGGGTCGATATCGAACTTGGGCATTTCCAGATGCACCGAGGCCTGATGTGCGTTATGCCCGTCGAGATTGACCACCACCACCAGCGTCTCCGGCTTACCGTTGCGGGTCAGTTTGCCCGGCGTATGCCGTGCAAAAGCGAGGATATTCGAGTCGGTGGTGGGCAGCAAGCGCACGTTGTGGTAACTGAACGCTTCCGCATGTTCACGGCGGATTCGATTGAGTGTGGTGAGCAGTTCGCTGATACCGAACTCGCTTGCACACGTCCAATCGCGCACCTTCACCTCGTACTTTTCATTGTCAATCTGTTCCTCGACGCCGGGGCGTTGGTGGTTCTCGATGAGTTCGTAGCCGTTATAAATGCCCCAACTTGGACTGCCCATCGCGGCCAACACCGCGCGCACCGCGTGCCCGGCGATGCCGTTGTCGCGCACGTAATCGGTGAGGATGTCCGGCGTGGTGGGCCAGAATGAGTTGTGCTGGTAATAGCCTGCGTCGCCGTTGGTTTCGAGCAGATATTCGCCCAGCTCCTCCTTGGTGTTACGCCAAGGGAAATAGCAGTGCGACTGGGTGAAGCCCACGTAGCTTAAGGCGCGCATCATGCCCGGGCGCGTGAACGCCTCGGCGAGGAACAGCACTTCTGGATGGGCTTTGGTGATGGCGGCAATCACGTCTTGCCAGAAACGCACCGGCTTGGTGTGCGGGTTGTCGATACGGAAAATCGTCACCCCCGCTTCGATCCAGAGGTTCATGATGCGCTCGACTTCCCCTTCGATGCCGGACATATCCGCGTTGAAATCGATGGGATAAATGTCCTGATATTTCTTCGGTGGGTTCTCGGCAAACGCGATGGTGCCGTCCGGCTTGATTTTGAACCAATTCGGATGCTGCTTGACCCACGGATGGTCAGGCGAGCACTGCAGGGCGAAATCGAGTGCGATTTCCAAGCCTAGCTCATGGGCGCGGGCGGTGAACGCCTTGAAATCGTCCATCGTGCCCAACAGCGGGTCGACGGTGTCATGGCCGCCCAGCTCGGAGCCGATGCCGAACGGCGAACCAGGGTCGTCTGGGCCTGCTACGAGCGAATTGTTCCTGCCTTTGCGATTCGTGATGCCGATGGGGAAAATCGGCGGCAGATAGACAATATCGAAGCCTTCCGCTTTTGCGCGTTCAAGACCGGCGAGCGCAGTTTTGAGCGTACCCTGCGCGATCTTGCCGGTCGTCTTGTCGACGTAGGCGCCTTCGCTTCGTGGGAAGAACTGATACCATGCGGCGAAACTTGAGCCGGGGCGCTCCACCTTGAAGCGTTGCGCCGCGCTCGCGGACAGGCCGTCGCGCAGGGGATTGGTGGCGTGCATGGCGCTGATGTCGTCGTCGTTCGCGGCATAGAGGCGCTGTTCCGGCGGTAGCGTGGTGTCGGCCAGTGTGGCCGCGGCGGTTTCGAGATGTTTGCGCTGGGACAGGTCGAGCCGCGCGTCGGGCGAGGCGGCCCAGCGGGTGAACAGTTGCGAGCCGGAGATCAGCGCGTTTTCTACATCGTCGCCTACCTGCACCTTGATGGTGGCGTCATGCAGCCACGACAGATAAGTGTCTTCCCAGCCCTCGATGGTGACGCTCCATTCGCCGAGTTGCGGCTTGATCAGCGTGAATTCAGGTTCCCACGGTTTGGTGTCGCTGTGCTCGCCGCACACCAGTTCGACCTTCCAGCGGTCGAGGCCGGCGTTTGTGCATGTCATCGGCAGCCGCAGCGTTTCCATGCCGTGCGGGTCGCGCACGACGGCGGTGGCTCCCACTTTGGTGCGCCCTTCGATGAACACCTGTGCCGTGACTTCGAACGGTTCGCCGAGTTCCACTCGCGCTGGGTAGATGCCGCGCTCTTCGCACGGGGTGATGTCCATGACGTTGACCCGCCCGAACTGGCCGAGAGCGGTGATGGGGATAGTGGGAGCGGGTGTCTCGCCTGTCTTTGTGGGGGTGATTGGCGTTGTAGTGGTGCTGCTTGTGACGTCGGCTGCGGTATTGGTTGTGGTGCTGCTTGTGACACTCGTGGTGGCATTTGCGGAATTGCTTGCAGCAGAAGCTTTTGCCGCTTCTGTAGTCTTCTTTGACATGGCGACCCTCTCTTTGAACCGCTATCAGATAGTGCTTGCCTCCCATTGTAGGGGCGAATTGACTGATTGGCTGTGGACGGCGCGGTGGATGCAATAACGCTGGGTGTGGATAACTTGCATTTCTGCGACATGCGAACGCCACGATGTGCATAACTCGGAGCGCTAATTATCCACAACACGCCCGAGAACAGAGGCTTCGACCACATTGCCTGAAAGCCATTCGGTACGCGAACAATATCTGCCAGTCTCGAAATCACCCGTTCGGCGCTGTAACTGAGCGGGTCCACAACTCCATCGTATAGGAGGAAGAAATGAGCGCGAGACTACGGCGTTGGCTGGCTGCCTTCACGGCACTAATCACTTCAGTGGCCTTGCTGGTTGGATTGTCGTCAGGAGCGTTTGCTGGCGAAGGAGGCGGTGCTGGCGAAGGAGGCGGCGGCGGCACTGTGCCGGCTGATATGTCTATTCAGTGGAAGGTTAAAGATTCGTGGGCAGCGAGCCGTGCTGGTGTTGAAGCTGCGCTTAATGAGATGGGCTATTCATCTAATGGCAGCAGTGCGTCGAATAAGGTTATCGATAATTCCATCAACAAGGCGAATGCTGAGTGTGCGGCGTCTTACACTGGCAACGGCGATCCGGGTTGTCGCTTGGTGGGCGTGGGTGTTGCAGTTGCTGGCGGCAAATGGTATCCCGAAAACCATGTCGACATCAAAAGCGACTGGATGAGTGCTCTCAACACTGCGACCAAAGATCAGACCCACACTTATGGCGGTGCCACTTGGAATGTCGCCACGCAGTGGACTGACAAGAACGGCACGCGCAGTGTTAGTAAGCTTGCCGAGGCGAGTGTGGATGCCAAGCCAGATGCGTCTTTGCGTGTGATTGTGCTTACTAAAGATCAGCCTGCGCCTCCTGAAACTGCGCCTGAAAAGCCGACGAAGAGCATTGAACGGGGCACTTCCGCTGATTCGATGCGTAACACAACCACAATCACATCTGGCACAGGTGTGGGTGGCACAACTTTGGATTTTCAGGACACGTTCAGGCCAAATGGCGTGGCATATACGGTGGAAAATCTGAAGGTTACAGACAAAACAGACGGCTCGGACAAGACCGGCGATTACACGTTCAACACACAGCCCGGCAAAACTCCCGCGAATAACGTGCTGAAAGCTACATACAAGGGTGGCGAGTTGCCTGCAAACCATGATTATGCGTTTACATTCGATGTGGTGGTGTCCAAGCCGTCGATGAGCAAAGTTGAAGACACTGGCAATGTGTATTGGCGCGGCTCGACGAAAGAACAGTGTGAAGACACTCCGTCGTATGATTTCCCAACATGGAAGCCAAATCCAGACAAGAGTTGGGTGAAGTGGGATGAGGCAGCGAAGCAGTGGAGAGCGGTGATAGATCCTGCGAAGTCCAATGGGACTGGTGCGGACAACGCCACCTTCTTAGATGGGGATCGCGCGGCTTCTGTGGTCAATGGCACAATTGCTAAAAACCTGATTGACGCGCCCGCAAGGCTAGTGCTGTCGGATGATTTCAAAAATGCGGAATATCTGTGGTCGCCTGACGATGTTTCCACTTGGCGCGTGTATGCGGCTGATATGAACGCTGAAGATAAGACGTATGTTGACAATATTACTGCTGTTGGCACAGATGTGACTTCAATGTTTACGTTCAAACTGTCGGGCACAACTGCGACAGCTGCGGCCAAGCCGGAATACCTTAAGACACTCAAGGGCATGGCCAAGGCAAAGCAGTTGAGTTTTCTGATTGCTGGAAAGATTAGTTTTGCGCGCGGGGGCGGCGTGGCGCAGGTGCGCAAAGACTGGAACAAGTCTGAGGGCGACGAGGTGGCGTTCTGCGCGGTCAACGGGCGCGAGTTCACCAACAGCGCGTCCCAGACCGTCAACGACCATGAGATTCGCACCAACGAGCCGAAGATTTGCGGGTATGTGCCGCCGGTGAAGAAGGACGTGGTGTCTGAAAGCTCGCAGGGTGGTGAGCAGGAGAGCGTGGACGGCAAGGTCGTGTTCCCCGGGCAAAAGGTCGAGTATGTGTTGGATACCCAGCCGAAGCTGCCTGATAGTCTTGCTTACGCTATTAAGAGCGTGACGGTCACTGATACGTTTGACGAGTATCTCGTGCCGGATAAGCAGACCTTGGAGGTCACTGATCTGAATACGGGCAAGCGGATCTCGAAGAAGCAGTATTCGACCGCGTGGGATGACGGGTCGCACGTCTTCCAGTTGAAGTTCGACAGCGGGTATATAACGGCGAATTGGGGCAGGGGAACGAACCCGCGTATTTCGATTCGTTTCGAGGGTACTGTCAGCAAGGACGCGCCTACGACGCACAAGGTGAACAACCAGTGGGCTTTGACCCTGAACAATTCAATCACCCCGTCGAATGAGGTGTTTAGCATCCCGCCCGAGCTGAACCCGAAGAAGGAGGACACCTCCTCGAAGAATCCGACCATTTCGATTGACGGCAAGACGTTGCTGTTGGGCGAGACGGGCAATTACGTGCTGACCCTGGACGCGAAGGACATCACCAAGGACGGTGTGGCTTATAAGGTGCAGCGTTTGGGTATGGTCGATGATTTCGATGACGAATACTTGGAGGTTGATCCGACGGAGATCGAGGTGTTGGGCGCGGACGGCAAGGATGTTACGGCGAAGTTCAACGTCCAGTTGAAGGATGGCATCGTGTACGTGTTCGCCAAGACCGTGGACACCCTGATTCCTGCGACGGGCGAGACCGTGAAGGGTGACCCGCAGCCGGCCGATTTGAAGGAGTATTCGACCAGGATGCTTGACCCGTTGAACGACCCGTCGATCGACCAGAGTCTGTTGGGCCAGCAGTACCGGATCGTCATGCCTTATAAGGTGATCAAGGTTACGGACGGGTATGTGGTGAGGAACACCGCGACCCAGATCACCAACGACCGCAAGGATGTGACGAACACGGTGAACAATCCCTTGAAGCCGGTTAATCCGGCGAAGGATGTGACGGTCAAGGTCGGCGGTCAGAGCGTGTCGGGTAAGAGCGTGTATAAGGATCGTTTGTTCTTGTACCAGTTGGATTCGTCCCTGCTGCCGGCCAACCGTGCTTATACGGACGTGGACGAGTGGACTATCAGCGACCAGTTGAACCCTAAGTTTGACCAGTACACGGGTCAGTGGGCAGTGTATGCGCAGACTGACTTGTATAAGGATGGTCAGGTGGTCGCGGCCAAGGGCGTCAAGATTGCGGGCAGCGGGTTTGACAGTTCGGCGTTGGGTGGTGACCTGTTCACCGTTACGGCTGATGACACGGGATTGGTCACCATCATGGCGAGCGACGTGTACAGGAAGCTCGTGAGTGTGGACAGTGCGCACGAACACGGGTGGCGCGCGTACATCCAGTGCAAGCGCGTGCAGGTCACCGAACGGCACGAGAACCGGTTCACGGAACGTTATAACGGTGTGGATCGCAAGTCGAACATCGTGTGGACGAGAACGCCGGACCTGACGCCGAGCCTGTCGATTGAGAAGTGGGACACCAAGTCCGGCTTCCCCAATGGCGACAGGGACGACACCAGGGACGCGCTCACCCTCACCGGTGACACGGACATCACGTTCACCATCACCAACACGTCCAAGACCGACCCCGACACGAACGAGGGCGCAATCTTCCAGGCGAAGGATCTAGTTCTTGACGATACGACGATTGCGGGTGACGGCACGGTGGTCGACCTGAAATACCCCGACAACTGGGACACGCTGGTGTTGAAGCCGGGCGAGAGCGTGGACGTGCATGGCACGCTCAAGGGCGTGACCGCCAAGCATACGAACCGCGCCAAGGTCACCGGCACGCCGCTGGTAGGCTGCCCGGTGGACGAGACCAGCCCGTTCACGGACGGCAACGAAACGGAGGATAGTACGGAAACTGCCAACACAGTGAGGTTGACCGGTGGTGCGGAGAGTGGCAACGAATGGCATAGCAAGGCTGATATTGCTGTTGACAGCAATGGTGACGATGAGCAGCCTGAGACCGTCACCATCGACGGCCAAACCTACTGCGCGGACACCGTGGTCGAGTCCAACACGGACGACTGGAGCGGCAAGGTCAACCGGCTTGCCCGGACTGGTGCGACCGCTATCACGTTTGCCGCCTTCGCAGCTTTGCTGACCACAGGCGGTCTAGCAGTGAATGCGATCCGCTATCAGCCTTCCAGGCGCCGCAACCGCTATAAGCACGCTCGGCTAGCGTGAAGGCGCTGCTGCCACTTCGGGGTTATAGGCCAAAATATTTCACCTACATGGTGGTGGCAAAAGTTGCCAGCTCTGGGCTTGAGTGATTGGATTGAGCAATCATGCCTTGCGGGCAGGGGTGATCATGGTGAGCATCATTACGGAGGGCTCTTCGGCGTAGACGGCATGCGGGATGCGGGTGGGGAAATACACCAGCCCGCCCGGCGTCAGCTCGGTTGTCTTGCCGTTGCCTGTGATCGTAAGCCGCCCCTTGAGTGTCTGCACGAACACAGGCATCGCGGCGGTATGTTCGCTCAGCTCCTGCCCCTTGTCGAAACTGAATAGCACCACATTGCCGCCTTCTTGGCTCATCACGGTGCGTGAGACGGTGGCATCGGGCTGGATGGAGATCAGCGATTCGAGATTGTCGATGACCCCAAGTTCCAGCGGTTCGGACTGGGTTATATCGGTCGTATTATGCATCGTTTCATCACTCATGGTCGTCTGCGCTCCTGATATCTCCATGTGGTTTCATTGTATAATGTATCTGCGTGTTCTTGCGCGGAAATAATGGATTCTGCCGTCAGGGCCGCACGCTAGCTTGATGCGGCTGCTTGTCTTCTAAACGTCAGGCATAGGAAGGCGAAGCAGAAGGCGACGGGCAGCATATGTCGCTCAAAATTATTTGCCGGCGCGCTAATCATCACTCCCATTAACAGCAATAGCGGCAAATGCCAAGAAAGCGCACGCCAGCGACGTAAAACCACTTCTGCAGCGCCAATCAACAGCGTAGCGACAACATAAAAATTGCCGTGCGTCACCCACCCCAGCACTGGCGTTTTGCTCCAACTGCTCGTTTTCTTGGACACCGAGGTACGCCAATTGCGGTTAACATATTTAATCCACGTGGTGCCGGAACGTATTTGGTCGTTGTTGACGTAATATTCCATTGACGTGTATGGCACATCGGCAACATTGAAATAGCCGTAGCATTTGGCCATTAGTGCATCCAGCGCCACCAGCGGGTTGGCTTTCACGATTTGCGCCCATGCTTCGTTGAACTGCTTCATGTCTTGCGGTGTGACGGAACGCCAGCGGTAGCTCACCTTCTTTGATTGAATGCCAGAAGATTTCACGGGGTCGGCGTCTTGCGGAGTGTAGGCTTCGGCCATCTGGTCAAGATTGAACACAGTGGCAAGTTTTTCGCGTGCAGAATCGGGGATAGTTTCAGGCGCTCGTTGCGCGATACGTGCAATCTGCTGCAGCTGCACACCGCGACTTTCAATGGGGTCGCCGCTGATAATCAGCCCTGAAGAAATTGCCATCGAAATACCGCCGTGAATGAGCACAGTGGGTATCAGTATGCCGATTACATAGATTTTCCATCGGCGGCGGTCAGCAAACAGTGCGAGCACCAGTTCAAACAGCAGCACATACCAAGCGTATTTTGCACTGGCAAGCATCACCGCGTTTGCCATGATGAGTGCCGCTAGTGTGCGTGGAGGCACTCGCTGCCCGCGCTTTCGGGTGGCGTCCAACTCATACCAGATGCCGAACGCCCACAGAAATGCGAACGCGAAGAGCGGCGATTTTGTTAGCGATATTGTTGAAAACACAGTCAGCGGGCAAACTAAGAAGAACAACAGAACCGCCATGCGCGTCGGGGCGTGTGCGGCTTGGGGTGGCAAGATGGCTCGCATACCGCATTCAGGACGGCCAAACCGTTTGGGGGCAAAACGCTGCTCTGTGCGTTCAGGGTGGGTGAAGTCTGCGCAATCGTTGCGCCATAGCCACGGCAGATTAACGAAACGATGCATGGTGGCGGCAACACAGCCGATAGCAAACAGCCATTGCGTTGCGGCGAGCGTGACTATGCCCAAGTCGTTCGCTTCGGTTATATAGCGTGATATTGCCAGTGTGGCGCCGTAATAAATCGTGAGCAAGATGTTGTGTTGATCGGTTAAATACGTGGGATTATCTGGCCATAAATAGTGTGCCGTGGGATAAATATCCATTGGTACGAACGAGAAGAAGCCGATATATGGCTGTTTTAGCCCTGTCCACTGATTCCATGCCCAGCTGAACTCACGCGCCTGACTGCGCAAGTCGGCGCCGAATGCGGCAAGCAAGGTGGTGGGCACCCACAGCCAGCCGATGAACAACACTAGAGCGATTTTCCAACGCCGGTCGGTGCAACGCACAATCCAGCGTGCGAGAAAGGTGCGGATTTTTGCGGCGGTCATACCGAAACGTGACGCACGGTATGTACTGACGCGCACACGCCAAGCTGAGCGCAAGGATTGCGGGACAAAACGGCGCGGCACTCGCTCGCCGGTGGTGCGATTGGTTGTCCAGCCGAGCACAGGTTGACGACGTGACCGTCGCACTAGTGCTACGACGATGAACAGATAAACAGTAAATGTCAGCACGCCGATTAGTGCATGTAGCCAGCCGAAGTTAGCAATCGAAGAATCAGCCCAATACAGCGGCCCTACCGCTGTGCACCATGCCAGCCACAAGCAGGCCGCCACGGCCAACGCCCAACGTGCAGCCGTGCCGACGCGTGCGAGAAGGGATGTGGTTGTGGTCGTGGTTGTGGCGGCAACACTCATGCCCGCCATTCTATCCCGCCCTATATAACTCATGCGCTTTGCTTGGAGTGATAATAAATGAGGCGCGGCGGTTTCGAGTTGTAGGTTGTGAGCTGGGTCAAAGGTGGAGTATAGTGGAATCAATATTTATCAAAATGATAAATATTGATGGATGTACAGACATAGCGGTTATGACGCAGTTGTTATAACCCAAATAAATATGGTGAATAGACCAAGGGAGATCTATGAACATGAACGAAGTGTGCTCGCCACTTGACTATGCGCAAGCCGCCGTTGAAACGATGCAGCGCAAATACCGCGGTGCAGATCTGCCTCCAACAGAGCATTTCCATTATCATCAGGGTGTGTTTCTGTCTGGCGTGTATCAGACGTACCAGCTCAACGGTGATGAACGTTATATGCAATACATCAAAGACTGGGTTGATTCCAACGTGCCCGAAAGTGGCGAAGTGCTCAATCATGATCGCAACGCTCTGGACGACATTCAGCCCGGCATTCTGCTCTTCCCGCTGCTAGAGCACACACAAGATCAACGTTATCGAACAGCGTTGGGCGAACTGGCGCACGACATCGACATTTATCCCAAGAATGACGAGGGTGGCTACTGGCATAACGATCGTGCGCCGCGCGAAATGTGGCTTGACGGCTTGTATATGGGCGGACCTTTTATGGCTGAATATGGCGCTCGATTCAACCGTCCTGATCTGATTGACGAGGCCGCTCATCAAGTGGAGTTGATGCGCGAGAAGACGCGTGTTGAAGAGACTGGCTTGTGGCGTCACGCCTACGATCCCGAGCGTGCTCAGCCGTGGGCTGACCCGCAAACTGGTTTATCGCCCGAATATTGGGGGCGTTCGATGGGTTGGGTGCCAGTGGCTATTCTTAACGAGCTCGACCATATGCCAGCCGACCATCCTAAGCGTGCCTCACTTGAGGCGATTGCTAGCGATTTTCTGATTTCGCTGTGCAAGTATCAAGGTGAGGACGGTCGATGGTGGCAGGTTGTGGATAAGGTTGGAGAAGTGGGCAACTGGCCCGAGAATTCTTGCACCTGTTTGTATGTTGCTGGGTTGAGCAAGGCTGTGCGCCTCGGAATTTTGCCAGAGGAATATGTAGATCGTGCTCGCCGAGGCTACCAAGGGGTTATCGATTCGCTGCAATGGCAAGAGACAGCTGATGCTGAAGGCCACACGGCGCATGATCTGTTGGTTGGCGATGTGTGCATCGGCACTGGCGTGGGCGATTACGACTTCTATTGTGCTCGACCCACCAGCGTCAACGATTTGCATGGCGTGGGTGCATTCTTGCTGATGTGCGCCGAGTTCGCAATGGCGACACGCTAGATTGGCAGCGCGCTAGATTTGATTCTCATGTTGCCGATGACGGGCGTTTGGCTGTAAAACCAAGCGCCCGCTCTGCTGTTGGCATGGCTGCTATTCGGTTAATTCCGTGCACTTCTGTGCGGCCAATGCGAGAGCCCCCTCGATTGGGGGGCGGTCAAGAATATGTAGCGTCAACGCTCTAGGCTGAATTTGCGCGAGCCGCTCGCGTAGCAGCTGTTGCATCACTGGCTGGTGTGTGATGACACCTCCTGCGGCGACCACCGCATTGCCGACGGCACCTTGCTGAACCAGTGATTCGACAGAACCTGCAAGCACGTCAACAGCAAAGTTCAAGGTGGTGTGTGCCACATGCGAACCATTGGTAATAGCGGCGAAAACTAAAGGCGCAAGCGAACCCCATTCGGTTTCGCCGATGCGCCCTCCAATCGCTAGCGGCAGTTCGCTGATCGTGCGAATGTTTAAACGCTCGGCCAATAAAGGCCACAAAGCATCTTGCATAGCGGCTTTTTCGCCGCGTAATGTAGCCACAAGCAGCAGTTCACGCACTGATTCACGCGCCAGCGAAGGAGCGCTGCCAAAATCGCCCAGCAGCCAGCCGAACCCGTATCCGCCCGCGCGCAGCATCGCGTGGTCGCTGGTTTGCCCAACAACATTTGAGCCAGTGCCCACTACCATGTTAATGCTCTCATACAAGCCGACGGCTGGGCCAAGCAGTTCAGCGTCATTGACCACGGTCACTGTGCCGGAGCAGCGTTGGTTCAGCAGTGTGTTTGCCAAAGCGAGTTGTTCGGGGAAGTCAGCTCCGTGAAGCCCTACGCAAATCGACGGCATGTGTGGTTGTGGGTTGTGTGCTTGTTGGTTCGGCTGTGCTGATTGATTCGATTGCTCCGGCTGGTGTGATTGCTCTGGTTGCTCCAGCTGTTCTAACCGTCCCAACTGTTCCAGTCGGGAAGTAATCAGCTCACCAAGACATATCATGTCGCTCTCAAGCACATCGTCGCTGTTGGTGCGCCATGCCTCGCTCGGGGTGGTCCAACTATTGGTATGACCTTCCCACATAATATCGATCCGGGTTTTTGTGCCACCCACATCCACGCCGACAAGTGGCCTAGTTGCGCTGATGTTGCGAATAGTGCGGGCAAACTCGTCATTGTTCATTGGAACACCTTTCCGCGCACTGCTTGAGCGGTGAGCACGCCGATGCCAATTAGCGTGGCTTGCTGCCCTAGCTGCGTTCCCGTGATTTCCGCCACGTTGGGGATGCGCCCGATAAGACGGTTGCGTATACCTTGAATCAGCGTGTTTTCGTTAACAACATCTTTGACGTCGATAACGATGATTTCCGGGTCGGCAATTAAACACAGGTTGGCAATGGATAGCGCAACCAAGTCCAGCAGTTCTTGCACGCTGCCCTCGTCGCTCGCCGCGTTTTCGCCGTTGAGGCCGATTTCATAAATCAGCTTCTCAAGATTGCCGCCCGTAGGGTAGTAGTTTTTGAGCGAGCTGCTGGAAGTGAGTGTGTATCCCAGTTCGCCAGCGGAACCGTGGAACCCGTGAAGAATCTGCCCGTTGGACACAATGCCGGCGCCCACGCCATATGGGCGCATAATAAAGCCGACTACAGGGTTCTTTTCTGCGGCATTGGTGGAAACGAACTCTCCATACGCGAAAGCATTCGCGTTGTTTTCGATAAGAATGGTGTCGTCGAATTGCGTTTGCAGAATGGAACGCAATGGCGTTTTGTTCCAGCCGAGTTCGCTTGCGACGTCAATGGTGCCGTTGGGGCGCACAATGCCTGGCAAAGCAATGCCGATGCCTGTGTGGGGGATGTTATTGCGCTCAGTCCAGTTGATAAGCGATGTGATGAGTTGGATGGCCAGTTGCAGGTATTGCGGCATGGCGTGCTGGTCGTCGTCGTCCGTCTTACAGATGGTGGTCTCTTCGTGCAGGATGGTGCCGTCCAGCCCAAACACTGCTCCGTCAATACGGCAGCTGCGAATGTTAATGGCAATGGAAGCGTGCACTGTGGGGTTGAATTTAAGCAGTTGCACAGGCCTGCCTGGCCCGTCGTGTGTTTCGCCAGTGTCTTCGATGAAGCCATCATCTTTAAGTTGAGCGCACAAGCGATGCACAGTAGGCAAGGGGAAGCCTGTTCGTTGCGCCAGTTCGGAGCGCGATTGCGGGGAATGTGCGCACAGCGATTCTAGAATCGCGCCTTTGCTGCTGACGGGCACGGTTTCATTGCGAGGGAGTGTCTTTGTCATAAAACTCCTTTGTGCACTGCCGCCATAGTTATTCTTAAGATGATAATAACGATAGCATAATTATCCTCTCTGCAATGCCAGTGTTCCCATCTCTGTCTCGTTGTCTTGTGTTGCAAAGTGCCAATTTTCCCTACAAATATATTGATTTCTCGGTATGAGGGCTGCTATATTTCACCCAGATATAGTTTTTCTCAAAATGATGTGTTATGCTGATTAACAATTCGCTGCTTCACGCCAAAGGTGGCTGAGGTGCGGAGTAACACAGACACAAAGGAGTGTAGAAAATGAATACAGTAGTCAAGCGAATCATTGGTGGTTCGCTCGCGGCAACGATGATGCTTTCCATGGCCGCCTGTGGTTTTGGCGGTTCGAGCAATAAGGGCAGTGCTGATGCCACAGAAATCACTCTGACCTTCGCAGACGATCAGAATGGCGCCTACAAGTCGCTTGCTGAGCAGTACGAGAAGGAAAAGGGCGTCAAAGTCAACGTCATGGAAGTTCCCTATTCTGACTTGAGCACCAAGCTCTCCAACGCTGTGAAGGCGAATGATTTGCCAGATATCGCGCGTGTGCCTCAGATTGACCCTGTGTGGTCCGACCAGCTTGAAGATCTGTCTGATCTGGCCACCAAGTACGAAGTTATGGACAGTCTGATTGTTAAGAACAGCAGCGGCCAAGTGCTCACCATCCCTTCCGATCTGACGGCAGTCGGTCTGTTCCTCAATACTTCCCTGTTTGATGAGGCTGGTGTGTCTTATCCGCAGACCGCTGATGATTCTTGGACTTGGGACGAATTCATCGATTCGCTCAAGAAGGTGCAAGCAGCCACTGGCGCCAAGTACGGCATGGTGATGGATGCTTCCACCCACCGCGAGCGCGCCTTCCTCTATCAGTTCGGTTCCAAAGGTGTGCAGAAGCAGTCTGACGGCAGCTGGGCTTTGGATAATAAGGCTAAGACCGCACTGGAATATCTGAAGAAGATTAACGACGATTCGATTATGCCGAAGTCTGTGTGGCTCTCCAGCGAAGATCCGTCTTCGCTGTTCAAGTCCGGCCAAGTTGCCGCCTACTATTCCGGCAACTGGCAGGTGGCAGATTTCGTCACCTCTATTAGCTCCTTCGAGTGGAAGACCGTTGTGATGCCGTCTCAGCCCACTCGCGCCACCAACGTCGGCACCAACTACATGGTCGCTTACACCGAGGCAGGCAAGAAGTTCCTCGATTGGTTCTATTCCAAGGATGTGTACAGCAAGTTCTGCCAGCAGGGCAACTACCTGTCGGCTCTGAACACTGTTACTCCAACGTTCGAGCAGCGCAATGACGATATGCAGCTTTTCCAAGAGGAAATCGCCAAGTCTGACCAAGATGTGCTTGCACACCAGATCACCGTTCAGCTCGAGCTGGCGCTCCAAGGCAGCGTGCTGCCCAGTGACGATCCGATGAAAGAAGAGACCATTAAGTATCTTTCCGGCGAAGAAGACGTCGATACAGCGATCACAAACATGAACACCAAGTTCACCAAGTATTACACCGTCGAAGAGTGACGGGTCAGGCGTTAAGAGCCGCGGTGTTGCATGACGCGGTGCCGCGGCTTAAACGCCTATCACACATTTTATATCGGTGGCAGAACGTGCGAGGAGGCAATGGCTGTGAAACACACCGAAATATCACGACATGACAAGAAGAAGACGAGTGTGCTCAAGAAGCCTATTGCGGCACCCTTCATTCTGATCGTTCCAGCAATGGTGCTGTATGCCATCTTCTTCATCTGGCCGGCTGCAATCGGCCTGTACTATTCGTTTACTGACTACAAAGGTCTACCAAAATACAAGATGGTCGGCCTTGAGAATTTTGCTGAGCTGCTTCAAGATGAGGCGTTCTGGTCTGCATTGCTGCGCACCTTTGAATACATCATTTGCGCAGTGCCGTTGAATGTGTGCCTGTCGCTGTTTGCTGCTGTGTTGGTGACCAACCGGCGCGCTATCGGTTCTTCAGTGGCTAAGGTGCTGTTCTTCCTGCCGTGGCTGGTGTCCCCGATTATCACCGGTCTTATTTGGCGCTGGATGTTCGGCGAAGGCTTCGGCATTGTTAACTCTGTGCTCGAGTCTCTCGGCGGCAAGCCAATGCAGTGGGCAACCAATGCGAATCTATCGTTTGCGGTTCTGGTGTTGGCAGGCGTGTGGGCTGGCATGGCGTTCAATATGTTGCTGTTTATCACAGCGTTGAAGAACGTGCCAGAGTCTTTGTATGAGGCCGCCTCTCTTGACGGTGCCAACGCATGGCAGAAATTCCGCGCCATCACGGTGCCGGGTATTGCGCCCACCACGTTCATGGTGGTGTTGCTGGGCACTATCAATGGCATCAAGGAATTTGCTATGGTGCAGGCTTTGAATGAAGGCGGCCCTGGCAAATCGAATCGACTGGTCGTGCAGTACATCTATGAGACAGGCTTCTCAAACTCGCGCATCGGTTACGCTTCTGCTGCGTCAATGGTGCTGCTGGTGGTTCTGGTTATTGTCTCGCTGATTCAGATGTGGTTCAACAAGCGGAATGAGGCTAAGTGATGAGTACTTCTACTGCTACTTCTACTACTGCGGTCAACACCGCCACAACTGGTAAGCCGAAGGGTCGTTTAGCGGCCAAGTTCCGCGATTGCGCACCATCCACCCTTATGCTGTGGTTTTTGGTTGTGTGCTTTGCGTTCCCACTGTTCTGGCTGCTGTTGTCGTCCTTCAAAGGAGCTGACGAGCTCTTCGCGGTGCCGCTGAGCTTCTTCCCGCGTAAATGGACCTTCGCTGGGTATATCACTGCGTGGACTACCATCGATTTTGCGCGATATTTCGCCAATACGGCTGTTGTTGCGCTAATCACCACAGTGCTCACCATCATTGTTAGCGCCATGACTGGTTATGCCTTAGCTAAGTACGATTATTGGTGGACGCGCCTGTTCTTCATCGGCATCCTGCTGACCACGATGCTTCCCACCGAAGTCATCATGTCCCCTTCGTTCCTAGTGGTTCGAGATGTCGGTTTGTACAACACTCTGGCTGGTATCATCGTGCCGTCAATCATCACAGCAACCGGTATCTTCATGTTCCGCCAGTTCTTCATCACCGTTCCTGACGAGATGATGCAAGCGGCGCGTGTGGACGGCTGTTCTGAACTGGACATTTTTGTTCGCGTGATGCTGCCTGTTTCCAAGCCAGTCATCGTCACCTTGGCTATTTTCTCCTTCCAGTGGCGCTGGAACGACTACATTTGGCCATTGTTGATTCTGAATGATTCCAAGAAGTTCACGCTTCAGGTCGCGCTGCGCTCGCTGGTCGGCGCTGAAAAGATCAACTGGGCGGTGCTGTTGCCCGCGTCCGTGATTTCGATGATTCCGCTGGTGCTAATCTTCTGCTTCTGCCAGAAGTACATTGTTGGCGCGGATACCGACGCTGGTTTCAAGGGCTGATGCCTGTTTATGCGGGGTTGCTTGTCGTTTGCGTCTTGTGGCCCCGCGATGAACGAAGGAGTGCTGCATGCTGGATGCTTCATACAAAACAAAGGTGGTTGACGCGGCTGAACGTCAGATTCCCGCTGACGTGCTGGCAGCTACATCTGACGAGCATACGCTTGCCAATTTGGCTCACCGCCCCACAATGGAACTCATTAAAGGCATGGTGGCGTTGAGTGCTGTCTCGCCTGACATGGTGATGGCTAATGGAGGTCAGCTGCTCGAGCGTTTGTCGGCGTTGGTCGCTCACCTGTCTGATTTGCAGTTAGATGAAGGCCTGTTCCATGGTGGAGACAACCTAGTTTCTCCGCCCGACAGTGGTTTCACTATCAATGATGTGTGCTTGGCGCTGGAACTGGTTGGACTTAACTGCTGTTCGCCGGAAGTTGCAGCCGTAGTCAACGAGCCCTTGTTGGCTATTGCTCGCAAAGCTGCGCCTGCCATGCTTATCGGTGGCATCCACACGCCAAACCATCGTTGGGAAATTTCCAGCGCCTTGGTGGGGCTTGGTGTGCTGCTTGACGACAAGCGGTTAATCGAGCGTGCGCATCAGTGGCTTGCTGAACACATCGACATCCAGTCCGACGGCCTGTATAGCGAACGCAGCCCCAACTATGCTGCCCACGTTTCCAACCCATGCCTAATCGCCATGGCGCGACGGCTGGGTCGCGATGACTTCCTTGATATTGTCAATACAAGCCTGAAAGCCAATGCTCTGCTTATGCAGCCGAACGGCATGTTGGAAACCATGCAGTCGCGGCGTCAAGATCAGTTTGAGCCTTACAATCCTGAGCCATTCTGCTCTCAAGCGCGTCTGCTTGCCAATATCAAAGCAGACGCTGACGTGGTGGCCTTCGCTCACGATTTAAGCGATCGCAATGTTGACGATCCAGCGCGTCATCTTACGGAGCTGCTTATTGACGAGCGGGTGTGTGCTGTGTTGCCGCAGGTGCAAGGCGGCCACGATGTAACCCCGCGCATTGTGGATTTTCTCGATACCAAGATGTCACGAGCGCTGTGGCTTGATGAAACTGCACGCCCGAAGCAGACGGCCACTGTGTACGCTGGATCAGATTTTGATGCGACCTATCGTGTGGCTTCTGGATTGGCGAATAACGCTTCGCTGATGGACTACCATACGCGCGATTTGAGCGTATCGACCTTGCGCCTGTCTCCTGACTTCTTCGACATTGGACCTTTGCGCCCCACAACAATCCGGCGCACTGGCGGCTTGCATTGGGTTGCTCAAGAGCGCCGAACCAGTGGCTATTATCAGCCACTCGAAGGCGAGTTCATCCAAGGTGACGGCTGCTATCCGATGAGCTACGAAGGTCGTTTCTTCGCGCAAATGGCATTCGACAAGCGCCATCGTGACGACATGACGCTTTGTTCTACTGTTGATGTCGAATTAAGCGACGACGGTTTCAGTGTGCGGGTGCATTTTGACGGGCCGCGCACAACATTTGCTTGCGTGCTCGGCTTGGTTGGCGACGGTCTTCAGATTGAGGCGGGCGCTGAGTTCGACGGTTCAATGTGGGCTGCTTGCGCCGGTTCTGCGGTAACTGCTCAAGCTGGGAATGCCCGATTGACCATCACTCATAGCGAAGAATCTGGCACAGCACCAACAGCATATGACCCGGGCGAAACGGTTACTTTTGTCGGAGGTGGTGCAAGCATCGTAGGTATGCCAGTAAAGTTCAGCGGCGTGACTTCCAGTGATTTCGTACTCACCGCGCGTTTTGAAACGATTGCGAGGTAGTGGAAAGATGATCAATATTGCGGTTCGTGGACATGATGTGCCTAGTGTTTCAACGTTTGAAGACCTAGGTGTGCAAATGCAGCAATACGGGGTGCATGGCGTGCAATTAGCGTTGCCGGTGCAGTTCCCTGAAATTTGCGAACATATCAACCCAGGCATGGGGCAATGTGCTCGTCGCGCTCTGGCACGTCACGACGCATCGGTAGCAGTGCTCGGCTGCTATATGAACATGATTCACCCCGATCCAGTCAAGCGTGAGCCGCTGTTGCGCCGCTTTGAGGCGTATTTGCGCAACGCAAGGTTTTTCGGCGCGCCTGTGGTGGCCAGTGAAACTGGTTCGGTGCAAGAAGTGCCCAATGTTGTAGACGAGCGCAATTTCACAGATGAGGTATACAGCGAAACCCGAGATGTTATCGCGCGACTGGTCGCTTACGGTGAGCGGATGAACACAGTGGTGGGCATCGAACCAGGCATCAACCATCCTATTTATTCGGTGGAACGCACGCGACAACTGCTTGACGAGATTGATTCGCCGTATCTTGGCATCGTGTTTGATCCCACGGCGTTGGTGTATGCGGGCAATTATCGCAATCAGGTTGATTACGCCAAGAAAGGGTTTGATCTATTTGCCGACCGCATTGTGGCTGTGCACTTGCGCGACTATCGCATTGTGGAAGGCCAAGAGCAGGTGCAGTCGTGCAATAACGGCGAAGGTATGCTGCAAACCGAAACTATGCTGAGCCTTGTCAACGAATACCGGCCCATGGTTTCAGTGGTGTTCGAAGAAACAAAAGGTGAGGCCATTGCGGGCGTGGTGCGCCGATACGCCGATTTCTAAACTTAAGCAATAACAACAATTTGGAAAGGAAAACTCATGACCGACTTTACGATGGACAGCTTCTCTTTGGAAGGCAAAGTTGCGCTGGTGACAGGTGCCACATATGGCATTGGTTTTGCGATTGCTTCGGCGTTCGCTGCAGCCGGTGCAAAAATCGCTTTTAATGACATCAATCAGGCCGCTGTAGACAAAGGCATGGCTGCCTATAAAGAGGCGGGTATTGATGCGCACGGTTATGTGGCGGATGTCACTGACGAGGCTGCAGTGGCTGCCCTGATTGCTGGCATCGAGAAGGATTTCGGCACCTCGCCCGACATTCTGGTGAATAACGCGGGCATCATCAAGCGCATCCCGATGGTTCAAATGAGCGTGGAAGAGTGGCGTCAGGTGGTGGACATCGATTTAACGGGCCCATTTATCGTCTCGAAGGCGGTGCTGCCGGGCATGATCGCCAAAGGTCACGGCAAGATCATCAATATCTGTTCGATGATGAGCGAGCTGGGTCGTGAGACGGTGTCGGCATATGCAGCTGCTAAGGGCGGGTTGAAGATGTTGACGCGCAATATCTGCTCGGAGTACGGCGAAGCGAACATCCAGTGCAATGCGATTGGTCCAGGCTATATTGCTACCCCGCAAACCGCGCCGTTGCGCGAACGTCAGGCGGACGGGTCGCGCCATCCCTTCGACGCATTTATCGTGGCCAAGACGCCGGCAGCGCGTTGGGGCACGCCCGAAGATTTGCAAGGCCCAGCAGTGTTCTTGGCGTCTCATGCCTCCGACTTTGTTAACGGCCTAGTGCTGTATGTTGACGGCGGCATTTTGGCGTATATCGGCAAGCAGCCGGCCTGATTGGAGCGGCGCGTAATGGTTGGCTTAGCTGTTGAAGGCGTGCAAGCAGGCAAGGTGCTGCTCGTAGGCGAAGCGATGGCGCTGTTTGGTGCGCGTGAAGAGGGCGACTTGTCCGCAGTGCGCGATTTTGCGGCGTCGACAGCTGGGGCTGAGTTGAACGTTGCAGTCGGGTTGAAGCGTTTGGGGCAGGAGCCGGTATATATGACCCGCTTGGGCTGCGATCCTTTCGCCGAGCGAATCTTAGGCTTTATGCAAGCCAACAATCTGGACGTTTCCAAGGTGTGCCGAGATGAATCACGGCCAACTGGGTTCATGCTTAAGTCCAAGGTGGCTCACGGCGATCCCGTCACCTTCTATCGGCGTGCAGGGTCGGCCGCGTCGGCGATTTCGCCTGCGGACGTGGAGGCGATTGACTGGCAGGAAGTGTCAGTTCTGCATGTGACAGGCATTTTGCCACCATTAAGCAAAACCGCGCTTGAGTCGTCGCATGCGCTGATTGATGCGGCGAGAGCGCGCGGCGTGTTCGTCTCATTCGATCCGAATTTGCGTCCGGCATTGTGGCCAGACGCAGACGCGATGCGCACTGTGTTGCGCGAGTTGGCCTCCCACGCTGACTTGGTGTTGCCAGGCTTGGCTGAGGGGCGCGAACTGTTTGGTGCAAACACGCCCGAAAGTGTAGCGAAGGCGTTTTTACGCAATGGAGCAAAGATGGCAGTAGTCAAGGACGGGCCGCGCGGTGCGCTGGCTGCAACAAGTGAAGCAATGGCCTATGTGCCTGGGTTCGTAGTTGACCACGTGGTGGATACAGTGGGCTGCGGCGACGGGTTCGCTGCCGGTGTGCTCTCTGCACTGCTTGAAGGCCGGGATTTGGCTGAAGCGGCGGAACGAGGTTGTGCATTGGGCGCAATCCAAACGCAGCATGAATCTGATAACGAGGGGTTGCCTACGCTAAGCGATTTGGAGGCATTCCTCACTTCGCATCAACGAGCCGCATAAACGGTAGTGCTAAAAGATTGTTCGATAGTGAGGGTTGCTTAGTAAAGGAGACAAGTATGAGCGATGATGTGATAAGCAAGCTGGCTGAGGTGGGCGCGGTGCCCTTAGTGACGTTGGGGTCAGTGGAAGAATCTGTGCCGTTAGCGCGTGCTCTGCTTGACCCACTCGTCGAAGCAAAATCAATCCAGCGTGCTTAATAGCTAATCCAGCAGCTAGCTCTGACAGCTAGCTCAAATAATCAATTTCAATAATCACCCCAATAATCAAACCAATAACTGAAAGGAACCATGAGCATTATGCGTATCGCTCTGATTAACGAGAACTCACAGGCCGCCAAAAACAGCCTGATTTATCAAGCATTGAAGCAGGTGGCCGACGCCAAAGGCTTCCAGGTTGACAACTACGGCATGTATACAGCCGACGACCAAGCCCAGTTGACTTACGTGCAAACCGGCATCCTAGCCGCCGCGCTGCTCAACACCCACGCCGCGGATTTTGTGGTCACCGGCTGCGGAACTGGCGAAGGCGCCATGCTCGCTCTCAACAGCTTCCCCGGCGTGATTTGTGGGCATGTTGAAGATCCGCTCGACGCTTACACGTTTGCGCAAATCAACGACGGCAATGCCATGGCCATTCCCTTTGCTTTGAAGAACGGTTGGGGTCAAGAGCTCCAACTCAAATACATTTTCGAGCAGATGTGGCTTGAGGAACCTGGCTCGGGTTATCCCAAGGATCGCGTCGTACCCGAACAGCGCAACAAGAAGATCCTCGACCAAGTGCGTGCCAGTGCCTTCCGTCCTTTAGTAGATATTTATCAGGATCTCGACCCCGAACTGGTCAAGGGTTCGTTCGCAGGTCAGCACTTCAAGGAGCTTTTCCAAGCCAACGCCGATAACGGTCCGATCAAAGACTACGTGCTCGGATTGCTGTAAGAGGCATGCAGCTTATCTGACGGCGTTGAGCAAGCGTCGGTACGTCATGACGGCGCTTGCTCAACGTTTCTGTTTCGCAATTCAGGGACGGCTGATTCGGTAGGCACGTAAGCGTTTTTAAGTAAAAGGCAAGAGATAAGAAGTAGAAGGTAAGAGGGATTGGCAATGGGTATTCTCATCGGCATTCTGCCTGCCATATTCTGGGGCATCCTTCCACTGTGGTTGCAGAAGGTAGGCAAAGGAACTTTCCGCAGTCAACTGTTGGGCACAACGATTGGCATCGTATTCGTGGCCGCAGCAATTCATGTTATTTGCGGCTACCAGCTTTCCACGGTTAATTGGGTGTTGTTTGCCTTGTCTGGGTTTTGCTGGAGTTTTGGGCAAGCGGGTCAGTATTACTGCTACACGCATCTGGGTGTCAGCGTGACTATGCCGCTGTCTACTGCGCTGCAAATCATTGGCAATTCAGTGATTGGTGGGCTGTTCTTTGGTGAATGGGAAGGCTCGCGGGCTATTGGAACAAGTCTGGTTGCACTGGTCGTTATTGTTGTGGGCGTGTATTTGACGAATGGTAAAGGGACGGCGTCGCCGAATGCAAAGCCACGTGATTATGCAATTCTCATTCTCTCCACGGCAGGGTATTGGCTGTATTCCACATTCCCGTTGATGGCGAGCGTGGATAACAAACTTCAAGGTTTTCTGCCGCAATCGCTGGGTATGTTGATGTCCGCGTTCCTGATTGGTTGCTTTGCATACCGAGAGATTATTGATGGTGCGACAGTGCGTAACATCAGTTCCGGCCTGATTTTTGCCGTTGCGGCGTCTACATACTTGATTGCCATGAGCATGATCGGCATGGTGAATGCCTTCGTGCTTTCGCAGCTTAATGTGTTGGTGTCTACGCTGTCGGGCGCGATTGTTCTCAAGGAGGCGGCCAGCAAAGGCAAGGTCGCCTATCTTGCCGTTGGATTGGTAGTGCTGATTGCCGGTGCTGCCCTAATGGTCACCGCCTAACTTAGGGGCTCCGGGCGTTTTTCTGGACACGTGGGAGAGTGTAAAAAGGGATTGATTATTTCGCTCGAGCCTCATTTTCAAGCTTCATTGCATACCTTGTCATTTCGACCGAAGCGATAGCCGAGCGGAGAAATCTTGGGTGACGCAGCAACAAAGGTTTGACGGTGGGGATAAAATGGGGCGCCGACCCGTGTTTCAGTAGGCGAGGAGAATCAATGAGAAAGTCAAGTCCCTGCTGTTACTTCATCTTGCCCTGCTTCAACGAAGCTGAGGGTCTTGAAACTACGGCCGCACTGCTGCGAGACAAAGTGACCTCGCTGTCGCGGGGGGGGGTGTCAATTTCCGAGGCTAGTCGAATCATCTTTGTTGACGATGGTTCCACAGATGGCACTTGGAATTGTATTGAGCGGTTGCATGATTGCGATCCGCAAGTTTTTGGCGGTGTGAAGCTCGCGCACAACCGAGGGCACCAGAACGCGTTGCTTGCAGGCTTGATGGCTGCCTATGAAAGTGGTTGTGATGTTGCCATTTCCATGGATGCTGACTTGCAGGATGATGTGAACGCCGTCGATGAGATGCTCGCGCAATACTCAAACGGATGTGAGATTGTCTACGCTGTGCGTTCATCCCGTGCAAACGATACGTGGTTCAAACGCAACACTGCCGGCCTGTTCTACAAAGTGTTGCAGCGCATGGGAGCTGAAACGATTGCAGATCATGCTGATTACCGTTTGATGAGCCGTCAAGCGTTGAAAGCGCTTTGCGAATACCGCGAGGTGAATCTTTTCTTAAGAGGCATCGTGCCCACATTGGGGTTCAAAACCGGCAAAGTGTATTACGAGCGTGGTGTCCGTATGGCTGGTGAATCCAAATATCCGTTGAAGAAAATGGTTGCCTTTGCTGTTGAAGGCATCACCTCGTTTTCGGCGCGCCCGTTGAAAATCGTTACTGGGCTAGGGCTTATTTCGGTTCTGATTGGCCTCGGCATGTTGGTTTATACCATGACTTCCGTGTTGACGGGTCACGCCATTTGGGGTTGGGGTTCCTTGATGTGCTCGCTGTGGCTGATAGGCGGCGCACTGATGCTGAGCCTAGGAATCGTGGGCGAATACATTGGGAAAATTTATCTGGAAACCAAACAGCGCCCGCGCTATTTCATTGAGCGCACTATTTGAATGGTTGCGTCCTGTAACAACGAGGAAGAGCTTTTTGAAAAGAGGAGGAACTAAGAAATGAAGAATCTGAGCGTGGGGAAACTGGCGCATATGGCGAAAAGTGCGCAGGTCTGCGTGGTGAACAAAGCCGCCGCGCATCGCCGGGGTTTGTCGGTTGTTGCTGTGTCCGGCATTATTTGGTTGACGTTGCTGTTGGCGGGGCCGACGCGTTCATTCGCCGTGCAATTCTTGGGTTTTGCGCTGTTCTATGGTTTTCTGGCCGCCATAGTGAGCCGCACATCGATATGGACAGTAGCTCGGGAGCTGAAAGTTTCCACGCGATGGTTTCTGTTTGCTGTTGGCTCGGTATTTTCTGCGTTTTCGGGATGGTATTTCCATCGTTATCATTTCTTCCCTTCATGGGATCACATGGGTTACTGGTACAAGACGCTGGCTTTTAATGCTCGTCTCAACAACTCAGTGCATTCAACGCTGCATACCATGCTGAAATCGGTGAACACTTCTGACTACAACGAGCTGTTGTGCTGGGTGGCATCGCTGCCAGTGCGCATATTCCCGCAATGGGCGGCTACATTTTTTATTGAACTGGTGATGTTTCTCATTCCCGCCTGCCTGCTGTTGACATTGTTTGTATTTTCTCGCCTCAACCAAGCCAGTCTCAACCAAGCTATTCCGCCGCTGCGTGAGCAGCTGGTTGCCCCAGCGTTGTTTGCCTGCTTCTTGAGCGTTCCGGCGCTTTTGCGCCCTGTATTTTCAGGATATTTGGATGGCATTGCAGCTCTGCTTTTTGTTGTGGTATTAGTGGCTGTGTTTGATGCGCGTTTCCCCAGTGACCGCATCCTAGTTACTCTGTGTGGTGCAGGCATTTGCGGTACATTCTTGCTTCGTCGCTGGCTTGTTTATGGGGTGATCGGTCTTGCTG
>CAVFKU010000009.1:0-36507 GCA_963623245.1 Parabacteroides merdae | reverse complement strand
CCAAAGCAGACTGGTGCGCACCCGAGTGACCTCAAACCTGTCCCCTTGGCTCGCACACACGCAGGTCGGTGACATGCATACCATCGCCATCTCCCACGGCGAGGGGCGTTTCGTCGCCTCCGACGACGTGTTGGCCCAGCTTAAAGCGAGCGGTCAGATCGCCACGCAATACGTGGACGAACACGGCGCGCCCAGCATGGATCTAAATACGAACCCGAACGGCTCATTGCTCGCCATCGAAGGCATCACCAGCCCCGACGGCCGCATATTCGGCAAGATGGGTCATTCCGAACGATATAGCAACGGCACCTTCATCAACGTTCCGGGCAAGCACGACCAACCCCTGTTCGCTGCCGGCGTTGACTACTTCGCCGCTTGATGCAATTCCCTGTCGTTTCAGCAAAGCGCTGACTCGAAGGGGTAATCGCACAAGTCAGTATTGTTGCCCCTGATTGGTAGGCTTGAGACGTAGAAACCAGTTGCGCGTAAAGGAGTTCTGGTTTGTCCGCTGAGCTTGAAGACATTCACGAGGAATGCGGCATCTTCGGTGTCTGGGGGCACCCCGACGCGGCCCGACTTACCTATTTTGGCCTTCATGCCCTGCAACATCGCGGACAGGAGGGCGCGGGCATCGTTGCGAACGACAACGGCCAGCTCACTGGGCATCGCGGCAAAGGTCTGCTCACCCAAGTGTTCAACGACGAGCGTGAAATCCAGCGGCTTACCGGCGACCGCGCCATTGGACATGTGCGTTACGCCACGGCCGGCTCTGGCGGCACCGACAATATCCAACCCTTTGTGTTCCGCTTCCATGACGGTGACATGGCACTGTGCCACAACGGCAACCTCACCAACTGCCCGTCCCTGCGGCGTCAATTAGAAGACGAGGGCGCGATCTTCCACTCAAACTCCGACACTGAAGTGCTCATGCACCTGATTCGCCGCTCATCCCAGTCAACTTTTATCGACAAGCTCAAAGAAGCGCTCAACACCGTGCACGGCGGCTTCGCCTATCTCATCATGACCACAAACGCAATGATCGGCGCGCTTGATCCGAACGGCTTCCGCCCACTATCGCTAGGCAAGATGAAGAACGGCGCTTACGTGCTCGCTTCCGAAACCTGCGCACTGGACATCGTGGGCGCCGAGCTGGTGCGCAACATCCGCCCAGGCGAAATTGTGGTGGTGGACGACCACGGCTACACAATTGAGCAATACACCGACCAGACGCAGCTGGCCATCTGCTCGATGGAGTTCATCTATTTCGCCCGCCCTGATTCCGATATTTACGGCGTCAACGTGCATTCCGCCCGCAAACGCATGGGCGCGCGCTTGGCAACTGAGTCGCCGATCGATGCCGATATGGTGGTCGGCGTGCCGAACTCCTCACTGTCGGCCGCATCCGGCTATGCCGAGGCTTCTGGCTTGCCTAACGAAATGGGTCTAATCAAGAACCAATATGTGGCGCGCACCTTCATCCAACCCACGCAGGAATTGCGCGAACAGGGCGTTCGCATGAAGCTGTCCGCAGTGCGCGGCGTGGTCAAAGACAAACGCGTGGTCGTCATCGACGATTCCATCGTGCGCGGCACCACCTCCAAACGCATTGTGCAACTGCTCAAAGAGGCGGGCGCGGCCGAAGTGCATATGCGCATCAGCTCGCCACCGCTGAAATATCCGTGCTTCTACGGCATCGACATTTCGACCACCAAGGAACTCATTGCAGCAAAGAAGTCAGTCGATGAAATCCGTGACTTCATCGGCGCAGATTCACTTGCTTTCCTCTCTCTGGACGGACTAATCGAATCCATCGGCCTAGATGCACAAGCCCCATACGGCGGTCTGTGCGTCGCATATTTCAATGGGGACTATCCCACTGCGCTGGACGATTACGAAGGCGGCTTTCTGAAGTCACTCACCCCCGAAGACCGCGTGCGACTGCCCGAATTCGCACTGTACAAGAGCAAATACGAGGGCAACGAATACCATGCTGGGCCACCGCAAACTAAGCAGCCGCAAGACCAATAGCTCCAAGAAGACAGCCGAACCAACCACCAACAGAAAGGCCACCATGCCTAAAGCATATGAGAACGCCGGTGTGAGCGTCGAAGCCGGTTACGAAGTCGTCAAGCGCATCAAGTCCCATGTGGCGCGCACAAGCCGCCCGGGCGTGCTCGGCGACATCGGCGGTTTCGGCGGGCTGTTCGATCTCGCCTCACTTGGCTACCGTGAGCCAGTGCTGATTTCCGGCACTGATGGCGTGGGCACCAAGCTGATGGTGGCGAAGATGGCGGGCAAGCACAGCACCATCGGCATCGATTGCGTGGCCATGTGCGTTAACGACATTGCGGCTCAGGGGGCGCAACCGCTGTTTTTCCTGGATTACATCGCGTGCGGCAAGAACAATCCGGCGCTGCTGGAACAGGTCGTTTCCGGTGTGGCTGATGGCTGCGTGCAGGCGGGCGCCGGTCTGATTGGCGGGGAAACCGCCGAAATGCCGGGCATGTATGACGAGGACGAATACGATCTGGCAGGGTTCGCGGTGGGCGTGGCCGAAAAGTCCGCCATCGTGGACGGCTCGGACATCGCACAGGGTGATGTGCTGATCGGCTTGCCATCCACCGGCGTGCATTCTAATGGTTTTTCGCTGGTGCGCAAAGCGCTGTTCGTCGATGCCGGATACACCGTGGACACGCGGCTTGAAGCGCTCGGCGACGCCACGCTGGGCGATGTGCTGCTCACCCCCACCAAAATCTACGTGAAGGCACTCGCACCCCTGTTCAAGGCCGGCGTGGTCAAAGGCGTGGCGCATATCACCGGCGGCGGCTTCATCGAGAACATCCCGCGCATGATTCCAGATGACCTGGCAGCTCACATCGAACTGGATTCCTGGCCGGTTCTGCCGATTTTCGAGGTAATCGAACAGGCTGGCGCAATCGAGCATATGGAGATGTTCAACATCTTCAACATGGGCATCGGCATGGTGCTGGCCGTCGATGCGGCGCGTGCGGACGAGACGATGCAAATACTGGCTAGCAACGGCGAAGCCTCCTATAGGCTCGGCACCATCGTGGACAACAACGGCAACGACGTGGAACTCGCGTAACACGCCAACGAATACACCACATCAAGGAGACGATATGGGTCAAAAGGTTCTGGTTATCGGTTCGGGCGCGCGTGAGCACGCCATTGCGCACGCCTTGCAGCGGGGACCAAGCATCGATGAGGTGAGTGTCGCCCCAGGCAATCCAGGTATGGCACTCGACGGCATTCGTGTGAGCGCCATCAGCCAGTCGAATCATGCGGCGCTTATCGAGTTCGTAAAGCGCAATAGCTACGACTGGGTGTTCGTTGGCCCCGAAGTGCCGCTGATCGAAGGCATTGTGGACAATTTCGCCGCAGCTGGCATCAAAGCGTTCGGCCCGAACAAGGCCGCCGCCCAGATCGAAGGCTCCAAGGATTTTGCCAAACAGCTCATGGCTCGCCACGGCATTCCCACCGCCGAATATCGCACCTTCGATCAGCTTGAGCCAGCGAAGGCATATGTGGCAGAACAGGGTGCACCAATTGTTATCAAAGCCGATGGCTTGGCGGCTGGCAAGGGCGTCACCGTTGCTATGGATATTGAAACAGCAAACGCCGCACTCGACGACATTTTTATTGATCACCGTTTCGGAACGGCCGGCGCAAAAGTCGTCATCGAAGAATTCCTCGAAGGCCAAGAGTTCTCGTTAATGAGCTTCGTGGACGGCACGCGCTTCTGGCCCATGCCCATCTCTCAAGATCACAAGCGCGCCTATGACAACGATGAAGGGCCAAACACCGGGGGCATGGGCGCATACAGCCCCGTGCTGCAAATTGACCAAGACGTGATCGATACAGCCATCGAGACCATTGTCCACCCCACTGTCGAAGCCATGGTCGCAGAAGGTACGCCCTTCACTGGCATTCTGTACGCAGGGCTGATCGCCACCGTGGACGGCCCGAAGGTCATCGAGTTCAACGCGCGGTTCGGCGACCCGGAAACCGAAGTGGTGCTGCCCAAGCTCACCTCCGATTTGGGTGCCGGTATCAACGCCATCCTCAACGGCACAACCCCGGAATTCACTTGGGACAACGATAACGCCACCCTCGGCGTAGTGCTCGCGGCTGAAGGATACCCCGTTGATGTCGTCAAAGGTGCGGCAATCCCTGAAATCCCAGTCGATAAGAATTCGCACGTATACTACGCCGGTGTGGAAGACAGCGAAAACGGGCTTGTAGCGAGCTCCGGCCGCGTGCTTCTCGTCGAAACCAGCGCTCCAACCATCAAGGAAGCGCAAGACAAAGTTTACGAAATCCTTGACAACCTCGACACCACGGGGATGTTTTACCGCCACGACATCGCTTCAAAAGCGTTGAAGGTGTAGCAATGGTGTGTTAGCGGCGTTGCCTCTCACTCGACGTACAAAAAGATGGCGCTTCTGCTATTTAGTCGGAAGATCCATGAAAGTGGTGGATTTGAGGTAGTTCCCGCCCGTTGTGATGTCGTATTGAATGAGCTTGTAATCGTCAAGCAGCTGCTGAGTTTCATCGTCGAAGTCGCTAATTGACATGGGATTGCCATCAGAATCAAGATAGACGGATTGGCCTTCGGGGATGCGATCCCAGCCTTGAATCTTGTTGACAACAGGCGGCTCCATAGCAGCAATCTTCTGATGCATAAGAGTAAGGAAAGCCAAGTAGGGCGATACTTTGGCGTTCATATGTTCGGCCGCTTGAGCAACAAAGAAGTTCGGGGATGAATAGTCAGCAGAATCAATCTTGGTGCCTTGGCTCGATGATGCTTTATTTGACCAGATGAAATAATCGGTCAAATGCAAAGCAAGCGAATTATTAGCATCCTGACTGGCCGAGCTGTAAATGCCCGGCAAATGGTCGCCATAGAACACGACGGTTATAGGTTTGTCAATCTCATCAAGCTGTTCGAGGAAGTCAGCAGTGGCTTGATCAGTATATGAAACACCCTTCTGATATGTTTCAATTGATTCGCGCTCACTGTCGTCCAACGCCTGATCTGTGGTGGATTCAGCAGTAAAATCATTGTCCTCATACCAGTTGTGGTAAGGCATGTGATTTTGCATGGTAATCAGTTGCAGGAACTGACTGTCGTTGGTACTGCGAAGCTGCTCCAACGTGCTCTCATACGTCGCTTCATCGGAAACGTAAGGACTGGAACCAATCTTTTCCTGATGGGAAATAACATCCGGCCCTGTAAGTGTGTAGAAGTGCGAGAAGCCGAACTTCTTATAGTTGGTGGCACGCGAATACATTGACGATTCATATGGATGCAAACCAATAGAGTGCTCAGCTGCACCCCACAAGCGGTTGATGGTGGGCGTCCAATGCTGGCTGGGTACGAGCTGTTGGTAAGGACTGGTCAACGAGGAATCAAAGTTTGCCATTGAAAGCCCAGTTAACCCCATATATTCAAGATTCGCCGTGCCACCGCCATATCCAGACGACAGCATAAGCCCCGAAGTGGTGTTCTCTTTAATGGCTCTAATGTTCGGCATTGAATCCTTATTGGTTTTCAAGCCTGGCACACGGCTAGGGTCAGAGAAAGATTCAGACAATACATAAATCACTGTTGAATCGTTCAGATTCTCACCGCGATTAGCATTAATGGTTTTCGCTGCCTTGGCATATCGTGCAGCGACTTCCTTCATCGTCTCTTCGGAATAAGTGTCTGGCTTATCCATCACTTTCGGATTGAGTTGACGCAAGAAGGAAACAACTGGACCGTTGCGTTGCGCATCATACACAGAATCCCACATTGAAGGCTTATCACCCATTGCACTGGCGAATGTATTAGCCCAAGAATCTACAGTGCTCACTTGAGCTGCATACAGCGTAAAGAACAACCCTGGCACCAAAATAAGCAGCAGACGTATGGTGGCATTCACTAAGCGAACTTGACGATCTGTGCCACAAAAAATACGGCCATGACGCGCGTCAATATGATTAAGGAATGCACACAGCACAACGAACACGATAAAAATCACACTGGCACACAAAATGGTCCATTGAGCCCCAGCAGGCATAAAGCTCATGAGATTGCCCGTGTCTGATTTCAGGAAGTTCAAGTCGGCAGGGAGTATGGCCTCATAGCGAATCGAGACCTTAAAGCGTTCAATAACAGCAACAACGATGGTAAAGGCCAGATAGATTGGCGTGGCAATCCAAAAACGATTGCACACCATCAGCACAATCAAATACACAATGCCGCACAACAGCAGATTCAGCAGTGACACGAAATTTCCATCGGTCCATATTTTTGTAACAAATCCCCAACCAACAGATGGGCTAGACAGTTGAACACGCGACGAAAATGTGACGCCTACTTCAAGCGCTGCCACGCCAACTGCATCAAAGAGGATGAACAGCACCACATACAGCCACACTGGCAAGGGTTTGCGTGCTTTGGAAGGCTTCGTTGCTTCAGTTTGTGTATTCATTTGCTTGTCTTCAGTGGTCATAGTCATCCAATGCTGTGGGCTGTCGTAAACAATCCTTATATGGGTTGTGTTTCTCGTCTACCTTGCTTGCTTATTACTTATCTACTTCTTGTCCACTTCTCGCACAACTCTCGTCTGCTTCTCATCACTGGCCGCTCCCACCACTATAGTGCAACTGTCTTGTAGCGCAAGAACATCAAGCTATTGCACTGCACATCACTGCTGTTCATGACTTGTTTGACAATCAGAGCACAGCCCGAATACTTCAATGGTGTGGCTGGCAATAACAAAACCGTGTTTGCTTGCCAGACCGCGCAACCAACTTTCGCCAGGCGACTCAATCTCCACCGTGCGCCCGCATTCAGTGCACACCATGTGATGATGATGCACATCGTCGCCACACAGACGAAACAGTTGTTGGCCGTCAAGACGAATGGTGTCAACAGCGCCAGATTCAGCCAAAGCATTAAGCTGGCGGTAGACAGTGGCCAAACCAATTCTTGAACCCAAGTCTTTCAACTGTCGATGCAAATCCTGCGCTGAAATGAAGTCATCACAAGCAGCAAGCCCAGCACGAATCGCGTTTTTCTGTTTAGTTTGACGCCCAATATGCTCGCTCATATACGCAACCTTTCTTTAGGAGTGCGTGTTTGCTTGACTCGCAGGCGTCTGATCCCAGCAGCCGGTTAATTCGAGCTCGTCAACCGTTCGCGTGAGATCATCAGTGAGAACAGTAACGTGCCCCATTTTGCGATTATGCCGCACCTCACTCTTGCCGTAATCATGCACGTTCCATTCAGGATGCTCACCGATCAATGCTTGAACTGGCGCAACATGCTGCCCCAATACATTGACCATAACGGCCGACTCAAGCAGTTTTGGCTTAGGCAACGGCCAGCCAGCAATGCCGCGAATATGCGCGTCAAACTGGTCAATTGAGCACGCTTCAATAGTGTAATGACCTGAATTATGCGGGCGCGGGGCAAGTTCGTTGACAATAACACGATCGTCTTTAGTGACGAACAATTCGATGGCAAGCGTGCCAGCTAGCTGAAAACCTTGTGCAATCTGGACAGCCAGCTCATGTGCCTGACTGGCGACATATTCACTAACCTGTGCCGGAGCAATGGTCATATGCAAGATGTTATTGCGATGCTCATTGAGCACGATTGGGAAGGTGACGTAATCCTTGCCATTGCCTGACACCAGAATCGAAGCCTCGAACGCAAAATCGACAAACCCCTCGAGAATGGAGGGCGGCATTTCGCCACGTTCACACACCTGCTCAAGATCACTTTCGCTGCGCAACACCATCTGCCCGTGGCCGTCGTAGCCACCAGAAGCGGTTTTGAGCACAGCTGGGTAATGAATCTCATGGAGTGCGCTCTCAAGCTCATCGATGGTAGTAACGGCTTTCCACGGTGCGGTTTCAATGCCACGCCCGTTGATGAATTGCTTCTCACTCACACGATGCTGGGTGACACGCAACAGATCGGTGCCTTGGGGCACGGCGACGAGGTCGCGCACTTCATCAATGGCGTCGGCATCCACATTCTCAAACTCATAAGTGAGCACGTCGCAGCGCTCAGCCAGTTCGCGGATGGCAGATCTGTCTGCATATTCGGCAGTAATCTGAAAATCGGCGACCTGCGCGGCAGGGCAGTTTTCCGCCGGGTCGAGCACGCCGACTCTAAATCCCATGTATCGTGCGGACAGCGCCATCATGCGGCCTAACTGGCCGCCGCCGATGATACCGATGGTGCCGCTGGGCATCAGCATTGACAGCGCGCCATTGGTTTCCTCAGACAAGCTGGGCATTGGACTGAGCCACCTTTTCTTTCAATGAGTCACGGTATTCCTGCAAAGCATCAGCAAGACGACTGTCAGTAACAGACAGGATGGAAACGGCCAGCAATCCGGCATTCGTGGCGCCGGAGTTGCCCACGGCGGTGGTGGCCACTGGAATACCGCCGGGCATCTGCACAATAGACAGCAAAGAATCCCAGCCGGACAAGGCATGTGAGCGCACCGGCACGCCGATAACAGGTAGCGTGGTTTGCGCAGCAATCATGCCTGGCAGGTGAGCCGCTCCCCCAGCACCTGCGATGATGACCTTGAACCCCTTGCTGCGAGCTTCGTGGGCGAATTCGCCCATCAGTTCGGGTGTCCGGTGAGCCGAGATAACCTGCTTGTGGTACGGCACGCCAAATTGTTCCAGCATCTGGCAGGCGTGTTGCATTGTTTCCCAATCACTAGCGGACCCCATAACCACGGCAACTTCGGGCTTATGCTCGCTCATTATCATCTGCCTTCCTTATTGAGAATACGGGTTTACTTTACCCTTGACACACGTCATTACGCCTGTTTGCAGGTGTCGCACCACAACGTGTGCGCTTCACATATCTTCAATCACACTAAACGCGCATGTATTGGGAGATGTTGAGAGTATTTGAGTGAATGGTAAGTGTTATAGAGTCCAACCATGTAGGATAGCCCCTTTGGAAACGGATATATGCAAATGCTAAGGAGAGGGCATGGGCGACGGGCTGCTATCCACCATCACACAGCCGGACGATGTCAAGGCGCTGCCTGCCGAACAACTGCCAGAACTGTGTGACGAAATTCGTGCCACGTTGCTTGATTATGGACACCGCCACGGAGGGCATATCGGCTCCAATCTGGGATTAGTGGAAGCCACTGTCGCATTGCACCGCGTGTTCGATTCTCCACGTGACCGCATCGTATTTGACGTGTCACACCAAAGCTATGTGCATAAGATGCTCACCGGCCGCGCGGTCTCGTATCTTGATGAAACTCAAGCCGAGGAAACAACCGGCTTCACCAATCCCGACGAAAGCGAACATGACCAGTTCGTGCTCGGCCACACCGGCACATCGGTTTCGCTGGCGTGCGGTTTGGCGAAAGCGCGTGATGTCGCTGGGGATGAGGGCAATGTGATTGCGGTAATCGGTGATGGTTCCTTAAGTTCCGGCGTAGCGTTCGAGGGCTTGAACAACGTGGCCGAGCAGGGCGGCAATCTCATCATCGTGTTCAACGACAACGAGATGTCGATTGCTAGCAACTTTGGTGGCATGTACGGCCCGCTTGCCTCTTTACGTGAATCGGGCGGCACCGCACAGCCCAACATCTTCAATGCCTTCGGCCTAAATTACCGCTATGTCGAGCACGGCAACGATGTGGCCGCACTGACGGCGGCTTTCGAGGAGATCAAAGACACTGATCATCCAGTGGTGGTGCATATCCACACCACCAAAGGGCTTGGTCTGCCGGATTGCGATAGAGCAAAAACCGGCACGACCGCCGACACATGCGACCTGTCGGACAGCCATCCGCACGCTGGGCGCTGCGAGGCATCACATTGGCAAACGCCCGATTCGGCGCTGAACAACCCTGACGACCCGCGCAAATACTATGGCAAACTCGTCATGACCTCGCTGGAGCAACGCTTCACAGACGAGCCGGGGCTGGTCGTTATCTCCCCTGCCACGCCCGGCTCGAACGGCATCACGCGCGAGTTCCGCGACCGTGCGGGTGCGCATTATGTGGACACAGGCATCACCGAATCGCACGCCGTGGCTTACGCGGCAGGCATTGCGCGCGCCGGCGGCACGCCCGTCGTGGCTACCACGGCCTCGTTCTTCCAACGCGCCTACGACCAGCTCTTCCAGGAAATGGCCTTGAATGCGCAACCTGTGACGCTGCTGTCGTTCCTCGGAGGGCTGTCAGGCGCAGATAACACGCATTCAGGTGCCTATGACATCGCCATGTTCGCCAACATCCCCGGCATCACCTGTCTCGCCCCGACCAGTGGGCGCGAATTGCTGGACATGCTCGCATGGTCCACCAGCCCAGCGCGACGCGATTCGACATGCCCAGGCCCTGTGGTGATTCGTATGCCAGGCGAGACGATTCTCGCGACGGAACGCAAAACAGGAACCGCGCTGTGTGTTGAACATCTTCCCTTTTCCCAAGTTTGCGCAGACTGGACACGATATGACATCACCCGCGCCGGTTCCAAAGTAGCAATCCTTGGCCTCGGCAATACCTACCCACTGGCCGAGCAGGTGGCGCAAAGTCTGCCGTTCGATGCAAGCGTCATCAACCCACGCCAGTTCAGCTCATTGGACATCGACACATTGGAAGCGTTGCGCACCGAGCACCAACTAATCGTCACACTGGAGGACGGCCAGCTCGAAGGCGGCTGGGGCGAAAACATCGCCACCTATTACGCCAATCATCTCGATGCCCAAGGCCACACTCTGCAAACTCTCACATTCGGCGCCGCCAAGGAGTTCACCGACCGCATCCCCCTGCCCGAACTGAACCGCCGCTACGGCCTCACCCCAGAAGCCATCACCGCCGCCATTCGCGCCCGCCTACAGTAACGCCGCCACAAGATTTCTCAACTACGGTCGCCGACGCTCCCCGCGCTCGAAATGACCGTAAAACGGAATTTTACTTTGTCCGCAATAACATCCCCCTTCACCCCTCATTTCAAGCAAAGCGAACGTAAATAAGCGAAGTCGAAAAACATTCTCAACAGCCCTCTATACCCGTCGAACAAACCTTCCCAACCGCCTTATTTCGCGTTTAACCAGACGCGCATCTGCGATTCGCCGCGATTCGCCCAAGCGAAATAAGGGATAAGCGTGGCAGTGACGGGGGTGACGGCAGCCGGCTTCCAAGGAGAGTACAGCGGGGTGCGCGGAGCATCAACAGGGGCATCGTTTGCGGTTTCTGGCTCAACGGCCACGCGCAGTGCGGGCACCTCAAGCTTGACCATGTGACGAGCAACGGCTTCGACTTCACCCGTACCGCGTTCATCAACGCCCTTGGCACCGGCAAGAAAATCAAAGGGCACGGCCTTAACCCCAGAGCAATCCGCACCAACGGCAGCAGTATCCACGATCAGATTCTGCAACAAATCGCCATTGTCGTGACCTTCAGCGGCGAACGTGATGGGCCCGCGCACGAATGCCACCTTGCCTGCGTTTTCACACACGCGTGGGTTGGTGGTGATCATACGCACGGGCATATCAAAGTCAAAGACGACGGTGTCGCCGTCATGCCATTCACCGGTCAGATACAAGTAGCCGTCTCGAATCTCGCGGGTTATGCAGCTTGCAGACTCACCATCCACTCTCACCGCCGCCGCTGCCTGAACACCGCCAGCCCAAGCGGGAAGACGGAAGGCAAGAGTTGCCGAAACAGCATCGCCCTCATTCCCCTTTTGCTTGGGCTTGCCACAGGAATCAGAAGAACCGCAGGAACCAGAGGAAACATGAAGCGTCGCGCGACCAACACCAGACCACGGCAGACCAGCCTGAACAGACAGCGTCACCGGTACGCCCGACAGCTCACAATCAACGCTGCCACTCATGTAAAGATGGGTGAACAGCGTGCTGTTGTCGTCAGCGAGAGTGTAGGCATATTCCTGCACGGATTCGACAAGGCGGGCGATATTCGGCGGGCAGCAAGCGCAACCGAACCACTTCTGACGCACGGTCTTGACATGGGAGAAATTCTCGTCGCGGTGATGCGCGGTTTCGGGGCGCACTTCCAATGGATTGACATAGAAGAAGCTTTTGCCGTCAAGCGCCATGCCTGAGAGCACGGTGTTGTACAGCGCCTGCTCCATCACATCGCCGTATTCGGATTTGGCTTCGATTTCAAGCATGCGACGAGCGAAGAACGCGAGCGCAATGGCAGCGCAGGTCTCACTGTAGGCCAGATCGTTGGGCAGGTCGTAGTCATAAGAGAATGCCTCGCCGTGGCGCGTAGCACCAATGCCGCCGGTGATATAGAGTTTTTTGTCGACGATGTTGCGCCACAGCTTACGCACGGCACTCAACAGGTCGGAATCATCTGTAAGGCGAGCGACATCTGCGACACCGGCATAGAAGTACACAGCACGCACGGCATGGCCCACGGCCTCATGCTGGTTGATGATCGGTTCGTGCGCCTGATAGTATGCATATGGCTTGGGATCGTTGGTATTCGGCTGGTATTCATACCCCTCGGCTTGAGCACGGTCTAGATCCTCGCGTTCAAAATACAGCGGCTCCTGACCGCGCTGACGCACGAAGTAGGAAGCCAAATCGAAGTACTTCCTCTCCCCCGTGACTTCAGCCAGCTTCACTAACGCCATTTCGGCGATTTCATGGCCAGGATAGCCATCAAGTTTGCCATCCTCAGTGCCGAAACAGCAAGCTACGTAATCAGCGAAGCGACAAGCAGCCTTTAGCAGCTTGCTCTTGCCGGTGCCCTGATAATAGGCCACCGCCCCCTCGATGAGATGGCCTAGGCAATACAGCTCGTGATGATCTTTAAGATTGGTGAAATGGCGATCCATGCCGTTGAGAATGTAATAGGTGTCGAGATACCCATTGTCAAGCTGCGCGGCACACACAATGTCGATGGCATCATCGGCAGTTGCCTCCAGTTCAGCATCGGGATGATGAGCTAGCGAATAGCCCACAGCTTCAATCCACTTAGAAAAATCCGTATCTTGAAACACAAACCCATAGAATTTATCAGGGTCGGGGTGAGCAGGATCTTCGGGCAGCGCATTGAAACCGCGGAACGTGTAGGTGGGCGGCACGAACTGCTTACCTTGGGCTTCCTTGCTGGCATTCTGCGCGGCGGCAGCCTTGAAGTTATGCATGCAATAGCTCGGATCTGCCCCAGGCACCTGATCGTTGAGGGCACGCCACTGGTAGGGAATCACCTCGGTGCGAACGAGTTCCTGTTCAGTTCGCCAGAAATCGTCGGTGACGGTGACGTGCTTAAGGTTGATAGGATGGCTGTGTTGCAATTCCGAAGGCATTCGTTGTCTCCTAGTAGGTACGCTGCTAGCAGTATGCCCAAAGCATCTGCCAATCCAACATTACACTTATTGCCAACATAACGATAGGTAAAGCGTTATTCCAGCCCTAGGGCACCCCATCATTTTCAGCTAGGACGGAGCCATAAGACCCATCCCTTGTCATTTCGACCGAGCGTTAGCGAGCGGAGAAATCTTTGGACAGGTCGCCCATCGAACGCACACAAACTTCGCGGTCGGCAATGAAAGCGGTGATGGCTTCGCCTCGGCGGGCGGATTGCAGTAGGGTTTGCTGCCAGTTTTGCGTCTGGATGGACAGGTTGCGTTCCTCTCCCCTGTTGCCGTTCACCTTGTAGTCACGGAACGGCTGGCCTTCGGCGAAGAACGATGTGATGGCGCCCTCGTCGCCGCCGCGCAGATTGTCCGCCACGGCGGTCAGGCGCGTGGCCATGCGGCGCAAGAGTTGTTCGACGTTGGCGGCGTCCTCGTCGACCATCGCCCGCGTGCGGTCGGGGTCGGTCAACGCCACGCGCGTCATGTCACGCCACGAACCAGCGGCAAGCACAGCCGCGATATTGCGGTTCTGGTCGCTCACCAGCTCGTTGACCAACGCGGTCGCCACCACATGCGGCATGTGACTGATCATGGCGGCACAGCGGTCATGGGTGTCATCGTCCAGCACAATCAGGCGGTTGCCCACATCGTCGGCAACCAATCGCGCCACGGCAAGGAAACGCCGATACTCGGTGTGCTCATCCACAGTGAGCGCCCACAGGGCATCGTCATATAACGCAGGGTCAGCGGCTTGCCAACCAGACAGTTCGTTGCCCGCCATCGGGTGCGCACCGACATAACGCTCCCCCAATCCGGCCTCGATCACCTGCGCACGCACTTGCGATTTGACACTGCCCACGTCGGTGAGGGTGACCTCGGGGTGCGCATCAAGCAGCGGTTTGGAGCAACGCAATATATCCGGCATGGCCTTCAGCGGATTGCACAGCACCAGCACCTCCGGCTCGGCATCCACCAGCCCTTCCAATGTGGACACACAATGAATGCCCTCGGCTTCGGCCTGGGCATACGGGTGCGGGCGACGGTTCCACGCCGTCACCTCAACTCCGCGAGCGGCCAGCCGCCGCGCCAACGAGCCGCCGATCAACCCAAGACCGGCAATCGCAACCTTTTCTACCACAGCAGTTCCCTTCCCACGCTTTGCCCGGTTTGCCAGCCTTCATCCAGATGCGAAGCGTCAAGCCGCACGCCGCCCGAGGGAAGCATCCACGAATCCACCGGAGGGTTCGGGCGTTCCCTGCGCGGATAAACCGCGACGGTTTTCACCCAGTCGCCATGCTCGGCCACCTGCGTGATCATGTCGCAAAAACGCGGTTCCCAGGCGGCTGCATCCACGGTGGCGATGAAACTATATGTGCCGTCATGCCCTTTGATGGGACGCGAGATGAGGCTGGTCATATTAAGCCCCGCGTCGCGCACCACGTCCAGCAGATCGGCCACCACGCCGGGGCCGGTAGCCAATGGGATGAATACGACGATGGTTTCAAACTCGGCTTGCTTGGATTGCGTGCACAGGCCCCTCACTTCGTCACGCGGCGCGACGACGAGGAATTCCGTGCGCGCGCCGGTGAAATCCTGCACTTGCCCGGCCACTGTTTCAAGCCCATACAGCCCGCCGCAGATGCTTGGCCCCAACGCCACCTGTCCGTCGTTCAGGTCACGGCACGCCGCCGCGTTCGAGGAGGTGGGAACGGCTCGCAAACGGTGTTGTTCGATAAAGCGCTTGCATTGCGCCAAACCGTGCGGGTGGGCAAAGACTTCGCACCCATCGATGTCCTGTTGCGCTCCCGACCTGACGAACGCATCGAATGTGACATCGATGCCGACGCGGGCGAAACCAGCGACATCATGGGCGTCAATCAGCGCGTCGAGATTCGGCACCACATAACCCTCGACGTTGTTCTCCCAAGCGATCACACCCCATGATTCACCCGCTTCAACCGCTTTGATAATAGCGAGCACATCGGATGCGGCTTCAAGTCGCGGACTCACCACGCCATATTCACGCGCCAGCTGGTCGGCCGCTCGCAGCGCGGCCTGATGGGTGAATGTGCCTTGGGGGCCCAGATAGGTGAGCGTCGGTTGTTTCATAGGCAACACTGTAGCGCCCGAGCGCTACCGCCGTGGCCGTTCAGTCGTCAGCCGGCGTATCGGACGATTCATCAATTCGCGGTGGAATGACGAACCACGCGCGGAGCAACACGAGCAGCATCACCTGCACCACAATCAAGCCATACAACCAGATGTATCCCGCGTGCTGGCTGAAAAAAGGCATGGTTGAAGTAAAACCAACTGGAACAAGCACGTCGCCGGCCGAACCGCCGACAGCCAGTCCCCACGCGACGATTGACGAGGCAATCAGGTGCAGTGCCAGTCCGGACACGCCCAGCCGGGCGCGGGCACACCACGCCGACAGCCCCAGAATCACGAACGCCAGCACCAGCCCATAGGGGGTATTCGCCGAGGCGCCCATGCGGTGCGCCAGCGTGCCGATGAACCCGCTGCCAGCTCCCGCCAACACCGTCACGCTCACCTGCACGAACACATTCTGCCGATACAACCACGGCATCAGCGAATGCTTCCTTTCATAAGAACTCATACCCCAAACTCTACCCCGTCATATGCAAAAGCCCTTCCCTACAACGGGAAAGGCTTTGCTCACAGCGATTCAGCTATTTTGGGCATTTTGACGGCGCTGCTTGGCACGCCACTTGTACCAGTCGTCACGCTTGAGGATGATCTTGCGCACGCGGATGGACTCGGGGGTTACCTCGACACACTCGTCCTCGTTGGCGAAATCCAACGATTCCTCAAGGCTCATCCTAATCGGCGGCGTCAAGGTTTCCAGCACGTCGGCGGTGGCGGAGCGCATGTTGGTCATGTGCTTGGCCAGCGTGATATTGACATCCAGCTCGTCGGGCTTGTTGTTCACGCCCACGACCTGGCCTTCGTACACGGGCGACTGCGGCTCGACGAAGAAGTTGCCGCGCGCCTGCAAGCGCTGCATGGCATACGGAGTGGCCACGCCCTGACGATCGCACACCATCGAGCCGTTCTGACGGATGGTGATCGCACCGGCCCACGGGGCATATCCAGCCGAAAGTGACGAGGAGATGCCAGTGCCGCGCGTGGAGGACAGCAGCGCCGTCCTGAAGCCGATCAGACCGCGCGACGGCACGGTGAACTGCAAGCGCACCCAGCCGGAGCCGTGGTTGGTCATGTTGTCCATGCGACCCTTGCGGTCGGCCATGAGCTGGGTGACGGTGCCCATGTATTCCTCGGGCACATCAATGGTGGTGTTCTCCATCGGCTCGTGGATCACGCCGTCGACCTTCTTGGTGACCACCTGCGGGCGGCCCACGGTCAGCTCGTAACCCTCGCGGCGCATCTGCTCGGCGAGCACGGCCAGCGCAAGTTCGCCACGACCCTGCACCTCCCAAGCGTCCGGACGCTCGGTGGGCAGCACCTTGATGGACACGTTGCCGATGAGCTCGCGGTCGAGGCGATCCTTGATCATGCGGGCGGTGAGCTTGTGGTCCTTGCCTTCGGTGCCAGCCAGCGGCGAATCGTTGATGCCGAAGGTCTTGGAAATGGCCGGGTCATCCACATGGATGAGCGGCAGGGGCTTGGGGTCGGCGGGGTCGACGATGGTTTCGCCGATCATGATGTCGCCCACACCGGCGACGGCCACGATGTCGCCGGGACCGGCGGATTCGACCGGGATGCGATCCAGGCCTTGGGTGCGCAGCAGTTCGGAGACGCGGAAGTTCTCGATGGAACCGTCCACGCGGCTCAGGCCGTAGGTCTTGCCCTTCTGCAGATTGCCGTTGTAGATGCGCACGAGACCCAAGCGCCCGAGGAAGTCGGAGGAGTCGATGTTGGCGACGTGCGCTTGCAACGGCGCGCCCTCGTCGTATTCGGGGGCGGGAATGTTGGCGATGATCGCCTCGAACAGGGGCTCCAAGTCCTCGTTGTTCGGCAGGCCGCCGTCTTCGGGCTGGTCGGTGGAGGCATATCCGGCCTTGGCGGCGCAATAAATCACCGGCATCTCGAGCAACTGGTCGAGATCGAGGTCAACACCTTCATGCTGCACATCGTCAGCCAAGCCGAGCAACAAATCTGAGGTTTCGCCGACGACTTCCTCAATGCGCGCATCGGGGCGATCCACCTTGTTCACGCACAGGATGACAGGCAACTTGGCTTCCAAAGCCTTGCGCAACACGAATCGTGTCTGCGGCAGCGGACCTTCGGAGGCGTCCACCAACAGCACCACGCCGTCGACCATCGAAATGCCGCGCTCGACCTCACCGCCGAAATCGGCGTGGCCGGGGGTGTCGATGATGTTCAGGGTGATGCCTTCGGAGCAACCGTATTTCTCGGCCAGCGGGCCGGTGTATTGCACGGCGGTGTTCTTGGCAAGGATGGTGATGCCCTTCTCGCGCTCCAAATCATTGGAGTCCATCACGCGATCGGGCACTTCCTCACGCTCGTTGAACACATGAGACTGCTGAAGCATGGCATTGACCAGCGTGGTCTTGCCATGATCGACGTGAGCCACAATTGCCACATTACGGATGTCACCGCGAACCGCCATCGAAAACCTCTCTTTACATGTTGCGCCTTGTATCTTTACACAACGCCACAAACGGCACATAAGACGCAAACCGCACCAAGTCTAGCGGTCTTGCCCGACACTAGTCTTGAAGCTCCAATCCTTTGCGCTCGGGCAAACACAAGGCGGCGACGCATGCCAGGACGAAAGCGAGGGCGAAGACGAGAAAAGCGACGGACTTGTTACCGCCGGCAAGGGTAAGGAACCACGGCACCAGCAGCGGCGCAATAATGGCAGCTACACGCCCGCACGCAGCGGCAGCGCCGGCAGCTGCGGCGCGCAGACGGGTCGGATAGATCTCCGGCGTGACGGCATACAATACGCCCCACGCGCCGAGATTCGAGGCCGACAGCACCATGCCGAACACCAACACCAACGCCACGGAAGAAGCCTGAGAAAACACGAAAGCGGCCACGGCTGAGACGGCAAGGAACACGCTCAGTGTCTTGCGCCGTCCCCAGACCTCGACCAGCCATGCGGCGAGGAAATATCCGGGAAGTTGCGCAAGCGCAATCACCAGCGTATATCCGAAGGATTTGGTCAGGCTGCCGAACTGGTCAGCTAATAGACTGGGCATCCATGTGAACGCGCCATAATAGGAGAAATTGACGAAGAACCATGTGCCCCAGATGGCTGCGGTGCGGGCAAGATATTGCTTACCAAACAGCTCTCTGACGCCAATCTTTGGCAAAGGTCGTCCTTTCGGTGAGGCGACGGGAGCCACACCGGAAGCAGCCTCGAAATAGCGCACGGCCCGCTCGGCCTCCTCTTCGCGCCCTTTGGCTTCAAGGAACCGCACGGATTCTGGGATGTGTACGCGCGTGACGATAGCATACAGCAGCGGCAACGCACCGATGAGTAGCGCGTAGCGCCAACCCCAATCGCCGGTGTTCGGAATCACAAAATAGCCAATGCAGGCGGCCGCGATCCAGCCGATAGCCCAGAAGGATTCCAACAGCACGCTCATGCGGCCTCGTTGCTTGGTGGGCGAAAACTCGGAGACGAGCGTGGAGGCGACAGGCAGTTCCGCACCAAGCCCCAAGCCAATCACCAGTCGTGCCGCCAGCAACGCCATCAGCGACCAACTAAACGCCATGCCGGCGTTGGCCAAGCCGAAGATGACCAACGTTGCCGAGAACACTGTCTTGCGCCCCACGCGGTCGGCCACCCAGCCGCCCAGCGCGGCCCCCACGGCCATACCGATGAATCCGATGGACAGCACCCAGCTTTTTTCGCTGGCGGTGAGATTGAAATGCGGGTCGGTCGCAATGGCGGCGACAACAAACGACACCAGGCCGACATCCATAGCATCGAACGCCCAGCCAATGCCGGAAGCCACAAGCAGCTTCCTATGAGCGTTATTGAAGGGCAAACGGTCAAGACGTTCGTTGCGCGTCAACTGACTATCGGTACCTGCGGTGGTTTGGGACATGATATTCCTCTCATTCATCAGTCACTACACACCATGAAAAAATCTACATCGCAGCCTCGTCACCCTGCGATTGGCGGACCACATCGGACATATCGGGCATGAACGGGGCCAGACTAGGCAACTGCTCAATGCTGTCAAGCCCCATGTTCTCCAAAAACAGCGGCGAGGTGGCAAGCAAGGCGGCGCGCGATTCAGGGTCCACCCCATCCTCGCGCACCAAGCCACGCACCAACAGCGAGCGCACCACGCCATCCGAGTTGACGCCACGGATCGCGGCGATCTGCGCGCGAGTGACCGGCTGACGATACGCCACAACCGCCAAAGCCTCCAACGCGGCCTGGCTCAAACGCGCCGTCTGTCCATCGGTAACGAATGCGCTGACCACAGGCTCAAACTCGGCGCGGTTCGCATATTGCCAGCCGCGAGCCGTGCAACGCAACTCAAAGCCGCGCGACTGCCGCTCATAATCTTCGTGCAGCGCCGTCAATGCCTGTTCAACGGCGCCTTTGTCAACAGCGAGCACGCGAGCCAGATCATCCACCTGCTGCGGTTGGTCGGACACCATCAGAATCGCCTCAAGGCACGAAGTCAGCCCGCCGGGGAAATCCTCGACGGTGAAATCCACATATTCGGGGCGCGCCTCGCTGCCCTGCCCAACGCCGTCATTCATGGGTTCGGCCATGTCGTCGCCTTTCATGCTCATGCGAAGTCGCCTTCGGTAATGTTCACGTCGCTCATCTCGTCATCCACACCGCTCACCCACCGCACATGCAGCGGCGCATATGGGCCGGACTGCTTGAACTGAACGACCCCTTGTTTGAAGAACGCCAGAATCGCAAGGAATCTGGCCACGATTTCAATGCGCTGTTCGGTGTCGGCGGTCAACTCGGCGAAGGTGATCGACTTGCCCTCACCAATCTCGCGCAAACGGGCGCGTACCAGCTTCGACTGCGCCTGCAGATCGACCAACGGCACATGCAACTGATGCACGCTCACCTCGTCGGCGGGCGCATTGGCGAACACCTGGGCCGCGAGCCCAGCCAGTTCCTCAGCACCGAGCGTCCATACCAGTTCGGGCAACATGGCCGACACCGATTCGTCCACCACACCAGGGTGGGGGAACCTGCCGGAATTGGCTGCGAGGCGCGCGCGGAAATCGGCGGCGGCCTCCTTGTACGCCCGATATTGCACCAGTCTGGCGAACAGCAGGTCGCGTTCTCGTAACGCCTCCATGCTCTGCTCGTCACGTTCGCCTGAAGCGTTGGAGGGCAGCAATGCCGCGCTTTTCGCCTCCACTAAAATCGACGCGACATCGAGGAAGGCGCTGGCCTCATCCATGTTCTCGGTGAAATCAAGCCCGCGCACATATACAAGGAACTCTTCGGTGATCGCAGATAGAGAGACCTCGGTCAGCTCCAGTTTCTTGTTGGCAAGCATTGACAGCAGCGCATCAAAAGGACCTGAATACACTTCCAAATCCACAGAAAAACGTGATGAGGACACGTTTTTTTCGATCATATCGGGATGCAATGTCGTTTCAGCCGCCTGAACAGCCTCCCTTTCATCCAACTTATGCATCTCCTCCGCGCGCAGCGGCAATAACGTTTCAGGCATGAATACCCACCACTTACGCGACAACTCCATTAGCAATTAATTCGCGTGCTACTTCGCGGTATTCCTTGCTGGTCTTGTGCCCTGGCGAATAAAAGGTGATAGGAGCGGCAGCCACGGTGGAATCAGGCAGTTTGATTGAACGAGAGATCACCGTGTGGAACACCTTGTCCTGAAACGCTTCGTAGATGCGCTGCATAACTTCCTCGCAGTGCAAGGTCTTGGTGAACATGGTGACCAGCACACCATAGACCTCAAGGCTTGGGTTGATGCGGCTTTGCACTTTCTCGATAGATTGCATGAGCAGAGCCACTCCGCGCAGAGCGAAGAACTCAGCAGCCACGGGAATAATTACGCCGTCTGCTGCTGTTAACGCGTTCACTGTCAACAGACCTAAAGAGGGCTGACAGTCGATAATAATCACATCATATTCAGCCTTCAGGGGGCGCAGTACGTCTGCCAACACTTGTTCACGCCCCACCTCAGTGACTAACTGGACTTCAGCAGCAGACAGGTCAATGTTGGCTGGAATGATATCGAGATTGTCAAACTCGGTGTGTTGTACGATTTCATGCACATCCGTGCCAGAGTTGAACAGCGCTGTATAAATGGTATTCTCCACAGTGTTGGCATTCAGCCCCAAGCCCACCGTGGCCGCACCCTGCGGGTCGAAATCTACAATCAAGCAACGACGGCCATATTGGCTCAGCGCCCCCGCGATATTAATGGAGCTGGTGGTCTTACCGACACCTCCCTTTTGGTTGCACACGGCGATAACCCGCGCCGGCCCGTGTTGTTTCAACGGTTCAGGCGGAGGAAAGGTGGTGTAATCACGTCCAAGCAAATCCGTAGGCATGTCCCCACCTTATCAACAGGCCTCGCCCCTTACACTAAATCGTTTATTTTGATTTAAAGATTTCTTGACTATGCTTCACCTCGCCCGAAATGACAGTGAGAATCACGCTCCGCACAAGATCTGTTCAACAGCTTTATCTACATAGCCATCCATAGCCATCAACGCGCGCGAGGGTGCGCTGTTAAATACGTTTCAATAAGATTCTCTGGGCTGACATGCGTGTAAATCTGCGTGGTGGTGACGCTGGCATGGCCAAGTAGTTCCTGCACAGTGCGCACGTCCGCCCCACCTTGAATCAGATGCGTAGCGAAGGAATGACGCAATGTATGCGGATGCAGAGGTTTGTCAATATGGGCGCGTTGACCAGCTGTATTCACAATCTCCCAGACAGATTGTCGCGACAAGCGACACCCGCGTTTGTTGAGGAATATTGCCCGACGCTCGGGTGTTTTAGTTTTGACGAGGGATTCAAGTTGTGGGCGGGCTTGTGCCAGATAACGCCGCATTGCGTTGCAGGCATATGAGCCGACCGGCACCAGCCGCTGCTTGGAGCCTTTGCCAAGCAGACGCGCGATATGCTCATCCAAATCAATGTCGTCAAGATTGGCTCCAACAGCTTCCGAAACGCGGCAGCCGGTGGCATACATGAACTCAAGCAGGGCTTGGTCGCGCAACGCAACTGGGTCTGCGTCTTGAGCCTGTTCTCGAACCGCCACGGCATCAAGCAGACGGGAGACCTCATCTACCGACAGCACATCGGGCAGTCTGCTGGCGCCTTTAGGGGCTTTGACGGAAGCTGAAACATCGTCACGCACCACATGTTGACCCAAGGCGAAACGATGGAACTCATGCACGGAGGCGAGCCGTCTGGCTTTGGAACGCGCGCTTTCGCCCGCCGCATCAAGAAATGCTACGTAGTCTTCGACGTCCTGTTTGGTGATATCGTCGGGTTGTGTGATGCCTCGTTCGGCAAGCCATGCGACATAGCGGTTCAAATCAGATTCATACGCCGCGACAGTAGCCTTAGCAAGAGCGCGCTCCACATCAATGTGCGCAAGGAACTGGCTTATCGGCCGCGCAAATCCATCTTTCATAATGTCTTATTGTATTGCCTGGCACTATCGCATAGCGCATGAAAGCTTCCCGAATTATAGGGTTATAGGCCAAAATGAACATGGGGCAAAGCTTGGTGAAAGGATATAAGAAGAGACGGGCACCTTTTGAAAAAGTGCCCGTCTCTTATGCCGTTAGATTGAAGAACAGATCAGGCCGTCCACACGTCCTTGACTGTGCCTTGGCGCCCATCGCTGCTGTCGGTGAACTCGAAGTCTGCCTTCACAGCACCCTTAGGAACCCAAGCAACCCTGTTGTCAATGCGCCATTCGCCTTCAGCATTCTTCGTGCCCCTCAGCTGCACATTGCCAACATTCTTACCGTTCGCATCGTAGAACTTCAGCCAGTTATACACTTCCGTCACGCTGCCTTTAGTCGTAGAAATCTGCAACTGCGTGCCGTAGGAGTACTGATTCTTCCTGATGTTAAACTCAATCGAGGATTCTTCAGTCTCATCCTTCTTGGAAGTATCTTCCTTGGATTCTTCCTTGGTCTCTTCCTTTTTGGTTTCCTCCGTCTTGGTTTCTTCCTTCTTAGAAGTGTCGGTGCTCTGGTTCAAGGACCATACATTCTCGATAGTCTCATAGCGACCCGCTTGACTATCACTAATCTCGAAATCAGCCCTCACAGCTGATTCGGGCATGTAGATCGTCTTGTTATTGATTCGCCACTGCCCTGCAGCATTCTTCTGAGCCGCAAGCTGCGTGTAGCTCAACTTTTTGCCGTTCTTGTCGTAGAACACCAGATAGTTGAATGTGGACACCACGCTGCCGCTTGTCGTCGAAACAGTGAGCTGCAAGCCGTTGCGCTTGAACGAGAAGGCAATCTTCTCGTCAACAGTAGTTTCGGTTTCGGTGTCGGTGCCGCTGCCAAACTTAACCTTGGCCATCACAGCCTTATGGTCGCTGGCATTATTAGCGTCTGACCATTCATCATTGGTCAACACCAAGCGGTCAGTGAACGTCATTTGGTCATTGACATAAATGTGATCCACCCAAATCGGCTCGCTGCCTGGGGTGTGGCTGGTAATGCCCTGATCCCACACCACTTTCAAATTCCACAGCGGCTCATATGCAACCGAGCTACCGTTGAAGTCACCCAGATACATGATTGCCTTCGTGTTATATTGCTTCGCATAGCTCTGGGTTTCGCGCACCAAAATCTCCGCTTGACGCTTAGCGATGGACCAAGTCAAGCCCAGATGCGTGTTAGCCACCACCATCTGGTGGCCTGTTGTTTTCACACGCAGTATCGCCAAGGTTGCGCCGCGCACATTAGTTTCGCCGTTTATCTTGCCTTGCTGATTCACATTGCCGTCGTGCAGCCAAATCGTTTTGGTTGCCACCAAATCGAACTTATCCATCTTATACCAGATGGAGTTGCGATCACGCATTGAAGTATTGCTGAACAAAGTATGGAAGTAGCTTGCCGGAGAGAAGAGCGGATTACCCACCGGAGCATAACCATGCAAATAAGAACTAAAATTCCAGTTGAACGTATCAGTTTCCTCGCTGGTGCCCAAAATGTCGGGAGCATAGGTCTTAATCATGTTCACTTGTTGCATTGAACGAGTTGAAGCCTTTTCGTTGTAAGACTTCTTATCTTCGTTGTACTTTGCAACCTCGCCCAGTACGTTATACGTCATTACTGTGAACTCATTTGACTTTGTGGCGGTCAACGGAGCGGCCTGCGCAGGCGCTACCATCACACCAAGCGCCAAAAATGCGCAAACCATTAAAGACAACACCTTGCCGATGGTTTTACGCGGATTAAATTCGTATTTCATTATCGATCATCCTTTTTTAAGTGGTGGTCAATACACCTCAATAGGGGATATTCAGAGAAGTCATTATTAGACAACTGCGACATATTTATCGTATAACATTGCCTGTACATAAAGGGTCTTCCAACTAAAGACTCATGTCTTTTCAAGTGAAACGTGCCGCATCCTCTGCCCTTTGCAAGCGAGGCAGGCACCACACTCAGGAGGACAGGGGCAGGGCCATTGGGCGTTGGGAGGCGGCGATGGGGGTCGGCAGCTCGGTGGTGCCGGTGAGGTATTCGTCCACGGCGGCGGCGCAAGAACGCCCCTCTGCGATGGCCCAGACGACCAAGCTTTGGCCGCGGCCGGCATCACCACAGGCGAACACGCCGTCCTGCGAGGTGGCGAACTGATCGTTGCGCGCCACGTTGCCACGCCCATCGAGTTCGACGGGCAGCTGGTCGACCAGCGTGGCGGTGTCCGGGTGCAGGAAGCCCACGGAAATAAGCACCAAATCGGCCGGAATTACACGCTCGGTGCCACTCTGGCGGGTGAACGGCCCGTTTTCGCCGGGAGCGACGTTCACCACCCGCAAACCGGTAACATGGCCGTTGCCGTCGGCCACGAACCCCTCGGCGGCGGTGCCGTCCTCAACCTTCACTTTGGCCTTGTCGGCCTCACAACCCTCAAAGCGCACCGAATCGGTGTTATAGACATACTCACCACCCTCTTGCATCGAAGAGGTCTTCTGATACAGGCGCGCGAATGTGGGCCACGGCTGGTTGTCGGGACGCTCGGTCGGCTCCTTAGGCATGATCTGCAAGACGGTCACACTCTTGGCGCCTTGGCGAATGGACGTACCCAGGCAGTCGGAGCCGGTGTCGCCACCGCCGATGACGACCACATGTTTGCCGGTGGCGGTGATGTCGTTGACCGGATCGACCCCAAACACACGGCGGGTCGCGTCCGGCAGGAATTCCATAGCGAAGTGAATGCCGTCCAGCTCGCGGCCCTCGATGTTCATGTCACGCGGCACGGTGGAGCCGATGGCCACCACCACCGCGTCATAGCGGGAGCGCAAGTCATCCCAAGAAATGTCCTTGCCGATTTCCACGCCGGTGCGGAACAAGGTGCCTTCGGATTCCATCTGCTCCACGCGGCGATCCAACAGTCGCTTGTCGAGCTTGAAGTTCGGAATGCCATAGCGCATCAGACCGCCGATGGCATCGTCACGCTCGTAAACCACCACGGTGTGCCCAGCACGGGTGAGCTGCTGCGCGCAGGCCAGACCCGCGGGACCGGAACCGACCACGGCCACGGTCTGATCGGTCAGGCGCTGCGGCGGCAGGGGCTTGACATAATCAAGCTCCCAAGCCTGATCGATGATGGTGCATTCGTTGTTCTTGATCATCGTGGACGGCTGGTGGATGCCAAGCACGCAGGCGGCCTCGCACAAGGCCGGGCAGATGCGCCCGGTGACCTCCGGGAAGTTGTTCGTCTCCGAGAGGCGGTTGTAGGCGTCCTCCCATTTCTCCTGGCTCACCAGATCGTTGAACTCGGGGATGATGTTGCCCAGCGGGCAGCCGGTCATGCAGAACGGCGTGCCGCAGTCCATGCAGCGGCTGGCCTGTTCGACCGTCCAGGGTTGCAAGCCGGATTCGGCATGCACGTCCAGCCAGTCCTTGATGCGTTCCTCGACGGGGCGTTCGGCCAGTTCGCGGCGTGTGCGAACTTTCAGGAATCCACGTGGATCCGACATGTCAGCGCGCTCCTTCCATAACCTGCTCGTACACCTGTTCCCAGACGCCGGGCGTATTGAAATCGATGTTCCGCTCGTCGGCTTCGCGCATGGCCTGACGCATGGCGACGAACTGCTTGGGCACAATGTGGGTGAAACGCTTGACGGCGCTTGCCCAGTCTTCGAGCAGCCCTGCCGCGAACGTGGAGCCGGTTTCGTCGGCGTGGCGCTTGACCAGATCGTGCACGAATTGGGCCTCGTCAGCACTCAGCTCGTTGAACTGCAGCGCGCCGTTGGAAGCAGCTTCGGGGTTCACTTGTTTCATGTCGAGGTCGAGCACATAAACGTTGCCGCCCGAGAAGCCGGCACCCAGATTGCGCCCAGTGGAGCCGAGAATCACCACAGTGCCGCCGGTCATGTATTCGCAACCGTGGTCACCCACGCCCTCGACCACGAAAGTCGCGCCGCCGTTGCGCACGGCGAAACGCTCGCCGGCGCGCCCGGCCACGAACATCTCGCCCGAGGTGGCGCCGAAACCGGTGACGTTGCCCGCAATCACATTGGCGTGCGGATCGAAGCTCACACCTTCCTCAGGACGCACGATCATGCGGCCGCCAGACAGACCCTTGCCCGCGTAATCGTTGACTTCGCCATAGATGCGCATCGTCTCGCCGCGAGGAATGAACGCGCCGATGGACTGGCCACCTGAACCGTGGAACGTCATGTCGATGGTGTCGTCGGGTAAGCCCTCTTCGCCATAACGCTTGGTGATCTCATAGCCGAGCATGGTGCCAAGCGTGCGGTTCACATTGCGAATCGGCATCTCGATGCGTACCGGCTCCTTGCGCTCAAGAGCCGGATGGGCAATCTCGATGAGCTGGTTATCCAGCGCCTTGTCAAGTTCGTGGTTCTGCTCGATGGTCTGATGCAGGATGGTTCCCGGCACCGGGCCCGATTGCATGAGCACGTTGCTCAAGTCGATGCCGTCACACTTCCAGCGCTTGATGGCCTCGTTCTGGTCAAGGCACTCGACATGACCCACGGCCTCCTCAAGCGTGCGGAAGCCGAGTTGGGCGAGCAGCTCGCGCACTTCCTCAGCGACGAACATAAAGAAGTTCACCACATGCTCCGGCTTGCCCGTAAAACGGGCGCGCAGCTCGGGGTCTTGGGTGGCGATGCCTTGCGGGCAGGTGTTCTTCTGACATGCGCGCATCATCACGCAACCCTCGACAATCAGTGCCGCAGTGGCGAAACCGAATTCCTCGGCGCCAAGCAGCGCGGCGATCACCACGTCGCGGCCCGTCTTCAACTCGCCGTCGCACTGCACGGTGATGCGCGAACGCAGACCGTTCAAAATCAGCGTCTGCTGAGTTTCCGACAAGCCGATCTCCCACGGAGTGCCGGCGTGCTTGATGGCGTTGAGCGGCGCCGCGCCGGTGCCACCGTCGTTACCGGAAATCAGCACCACATCGGCATGGCACTTGGCCACACCGGCCGCAATGGTGCCCACGCCGAACTCGGAGACGAGCTTGACGTGGATGCGCGCCTTCGGATTGGCCATCTTCGCGTCGTTGATGAGCTGCTTTAAGTCCTCGATGGAATAGATGTCGTGATGTGGCGGCGGGGAAATCAACTCCACGCCCGGAGTAGCATGACGCACCGTGGCAATCCACGGCGGCACCTTCGCGCCCGGCAGATGGCCGCCCTCACCCGGCTTGGCGCCTTGGGCGAGCTTGATCTGCAAGTCGGTGGCGTGTACCAGATAGTTACTGGTCACACCGAAGCGCGCGGAAGCGATCTGCTTGATCTTGCTGTAGCGCAACGGGTCGTTGATACGGTCTTCGGATTCGCCACCCTCGCCGGAGTTGGAACGCGCGCCAATGGTGTTCATCGCTATGGCGAGCGTTTCGTGCGCCTCTCGCGAAATGGAGCCGTAGCTCATGGCACCGGTCGAGAAACGCTTGACGATTTCACTGGCCGGCTCGACCTCGGAAATGTCGATAGGCTGGCGCGCGTCGGTGAATGTCATCAGCCCGCGCAGGGTCATCAGCCTGTTGGAAGTGTCGTTGATATGCTCCGAATACTTCTTGAACATCTCGTAGTCGCCGCGCTGGGTGGACTGTTGCAGCAGGAAGATGGCTTCCGGGTCGTTCAGATGGTCTTCGCCGGTGCGACGCCACTTGTAGTCGCCGCCGGTGCGCAGATCACGGTGCGGGGCGGCCGTCCACTGGTTCGGATAGGCCACGCGGTGGCGGATGGCCACTTCCTCGGCGATTTCGTCAAGGCCGACGCCGCCCACACGCGAGGTGGTGCCGGTGAAGTACTTGTCAATCACATCCTTGTTCAACCCCACGGCCTCGAACAGCTGGGCGCCGCGATAGCTCATGATGGTGGAGACGCCCATCTTGCTCATGATCTTGAGCACGCCGGTAGATAAGGCCTTGGTGAGGTTCTTCGCGGCGGCCTCGTCGTCCACCTTGAGGTAACCACGACGAGACAGATCCTCGACGGACTCGAAGGCGAGATACGGGTTAACTGCCGCCGCGCCGTAGGCGATCAGCAATGCAACATGATGGATTTCGCGCACATCGCCCGCTTCGACCACCATCGAAATCTGCGTGCGCGTATGACAACGCAGCAGATGGTGTTGCACCGCGGAAGTGAGCAGCAGGGACGGGATCGGCGCCCACGTATGGTTGGAGTCGCGGTCGGAGAGTACCAAGAAGTTCCTGCCCTGATCGATGGCTTGGTCGATTTCGCCAAAGATCTCCTCGAGACGCTCTTCCAAGGCCTTGCCACCGCCGGTCACCTGATACAGGCCGCGCACCACATACGGCTTGTAATAGCCGTCGAGAATCTTCGCACCGTCCAAACGCTTGAGCTGAGCCATCTCGTCAGAGTTAAGCACCGGCAGCGGAATGAGGATTTTCTTAGCGTGCAGCTCGCAATCCTCAAGCAGGTTGAGCTCTGGGCCAATCGCAGATTCGAGGCACGTGACGATTCGCTCGCGCTCCCAGTCCAGCGGCGGGTTGGTGACCTGCGCGAACTTCTGGGTGAAATAATCAAACAGCATGCGCGAATGTGACGACAGCGCGGCCGCAGGCGCATCGTTGCCCATCGAGCCGAGCGGCTCATTGCCGGTGTTGGCCATCGGCGTAAGCAATAGTTTGAGGTCTTCCTTGGTATAGCCAAACGCGCGCTGACGGCGTTGCACGGACTGCCCAGAATGGTTCACATGCTCACGCTTGGGCAGTTCGCTCATTTCGACACAGTTGCCTTCCACCCACTTGCGGTAGGGGTGTTGGGAGGCAAGATTCTCTTTGATCTCCTCGTCTGGAATGATGCGCCCCTCGTTGGTGTCAACCAGGAACATCTTGCCTGGCTCTAGCCGCCCTTTGGCCACGACATGCGCATCGGCGTTTTCAGGCAGCACACCGGCCTCAGAAGCCAATACCACATAGCCGTCATCAGTCAGTTGCCAGCGTCCTGGGCGGAAGCCGTTGCGGTCGAGCAGCGCACCAACTTGGGTGCCATCAGTGAAGATGATGTGAGCTGGGCCGTCCCACGGCTCGATCAGTGTGTTGTTGTATTCGTAGAACGCCTTCAAATCAGGGGAAAGCTGATCGTTCTTCTCCCATGCCGGCGGCAGCATCATCGACACGGCGTGCGGCAGGGAACGACCAGCCAAATGCAGCAGTTCCAAGCACTCATCAAAGGTGCCGGAGTCGGAATAGCCGGGCGTAGCAATGGGAAGCAGCGGCTCGAACTGGCCTAACAATTCACTACTCAAACGCCCCTCGCGCGCGGACAGCCAGTTGCGGTTACCTTGGATGGTGTTGATCTCGCCGTTGTGCGCCAACAGGCGGAACGGCTGAGCCAGCGGCCAACTGGGGAATGTATTAGTAGAGAAGCGCGAATGCACGATAGCCACTTTGGCTTTCATACGTTCGTCGGACAAGTCGGGGAAAAAGGGCTTAAGCTGCATGGTGGTGAGCATGCCCTTATAGGTGATGGTGCGGGCAGACAGCGAAGCAAAATACACGCCCACTTCATGCTCCACACGCTTGCGAATGCGGAAGGTTTTACGGTCGAGTTCAACACCGGCCAATTCGCCGTTCGGGGCCGCCACAACCAGTGTCTTAAACGAAGGCATACTGGCTAAGGCCTGCAAGCCAAGCCCGTTAGGATTGGTGGGCACAATACGCCAAGCAAGCACTTCAAGTCCTTCCTCGGCCACAATGCTTGCAATAGCCTGTTCCTGCTGGCCGGAAGTGGCGCCGTCTCGGTCAAGAAAAACGATACCAGCGGCATATCGCCCCTCTTCGGGCAGTTGCGTTTCGATGGTGGCGCGCATGAATTCGTCAGGCATACTCATCAGAATGCCCGCGCCGTCGCCGGTATTCTCCTCAGCCCCCACAGCGCCACGGTGATCCAGATTAACCAATACCTCGATGGCATCATCGACGATCTTACGCTCTGGCTTCCTATTGAGGGTGGTCACCATGCCCACACCACAGGCGTCGTGTTCGACACTAGGGTCATACAGACCTTCTGAGGGACGGATCGTCAGATCAAGCGGAGCGTGGAAAGTCACCGAAACCACCTTCACAAGTTTTGTGCGCACAAGCCGCGCGGTTCTTTAGTCTAAAGCTTTTTTAGGGTAGCGCCGGCACTGGTCTTTTATGTTTCGTGTCCATATACCGAGCGAAACGAAAAGTCAAGACCTTTTTCATTAACACCTATTCCATTATCGCTAATATCGTTGGCATTGGTCGTCACAACGCCTCCAGCAGTCGCGGATAAAGATATATCAAGCACAAAATCACAGATACTGACGATGTGCAAGAATCAATCATGAAACAGTACATGTCCACAACATCCTCTGCACACAATCTACCTAGGATAGAAGTTTCACTAAGCGAACTTACCCTGCTGCACCGCGCGGAGATGTTTTTTGTTTTGTGTGGTAGTAAACGCCTCAATAATGGATTCCTTAGCCTTTTGTGCAAGTGCGGCACCATAACTCTTCTGCGCCTGCTCCAAAACGCCAGCCTCATCGTCTGAGAACGTGAGCACAAGTGACCGCTCACGCCGTCCGGCAGTGTGGGTATATCGTTCAGGGTGCGCCCAGAAACACGATTCGCAGACCTCTACACTTCGAATCGACCAATTTGAGCAACGCTCACAGGCATGAGACTTGAACCGGTTTGATGAGCCGGACAGAAGCATGAACTTGGTTAGGTCATCATGATCTGGCTCACCGCCAATTTCGTATGGAACACGATGATCAACTTGAAGCAGGCTCTCGTCCATAAGCTCCAATGTAATAAAGTCTCTTGCTCCATATTTTGCAACCAGCGCAGAACGAAGTTCCTTTTCTAACGCCGTCCTTCCCTTTGATTTCGCTAGCTGATTGACATTCTTTGACGGACTGTCAAAGGCATATATAGCGAATCCTTCAGACCCGCGCACTGTGACGACACCAAATCCTAATTCCCTGACATCCCTGATAGCACGCGGCCCATGGGTATAGCCCATATCCTCTAGCTCGCTCTGTTGAACACAACCTTTATCCAGCATGGCACGTATGACCCTACGCGCTCTTTTAGCTGTCACAGCCTCAAGCTTGGCAACATACTCTTTGGGCAATGGAACGCCCGCATAGTCACAACCTGGAGCAGCATGTAGTTCAGTTAGTTTTATCATGTCTTTCAAACTATATTCCGGCTCAGATATGCGTCAGATTTCCAGTGCAATCTGCAACGCCTTCGGATGATTCGCCGCCAGACCATCGGAAACATACAACGCCTCGAACGTCGTAGCATTAACGCCGTTGAGTGTGGCCTGCGCCGAACGTCCTGCATTGAGCAAAAACTTGCGGCAATGAAGTGATGGATCCAATTCGCGCCCATACGACTTACTTCCACACACCCCATCATAGGAGAGGACATATGGAACATCCCTACCATCTAGGCCACGCAGCTCCCCCTCCAGCTCGTCTACCGATACGCCAGAGATATAGCGGCTATCTTTTTTTCCACTCGTCCCTTGATAGGGCGGATCCATATACACGGCATCAGACTTGCCGCATTTAGCCAGCACGGATTTATAGTCCATGGATGTGACATGCGTCCGACCATGCAATAGTGTGTGAACAGTCCTAATATTCCTCTCCATGGTGTCCGGCCTCGTGCCATGACGGCGACGATCCACATACTGATTCATGCCATTGGCTGAATATCGTATCGCTCCCTTAGCTACACGGGCAACGAGATACAGGAACATGCCATCATCAGCGACACCCTCGTTGTATAGGTCCCTCACATACAGGTAATGCGCAATATGCCCCCCCTCCCAATCAAATTGCTCGCTCCATGCACGCCTATACTCGTATATAAGTCTGTCCGGCTCTTCTATTGCAGCCCGTAGAACACTGGCAACATCCTTGTTTAAATCATTAAGCCAATACTCGTCAGCTACGTCGTTTTGCGCCGCAGCCAATGTCATAGACGCCATACCACAGAACGGTTCCACCATGCGTGCCGACCGCTTTGGCAGATACGGCAATATCTGCGGAGCCAGCTTGCGTTTTGACCCTTGATATTGAACAAGATTTGGAACTTGCATACAACCTCCATGCGTTACGCACAGTTTACACGGCTATCCAATATATGCAGGGAGTACACAGTTATGGACAATACCACCGCGTTATCTCCTGCGTCCATCATTTGCAGAACATTGTTGTTACGACAATCCTCCAACTCATCAAAGGTCATGCGCCACAGCCCTGTGTCAACCTGACTGCCCTCAAGGTGAGTAAATCATCCGCATGTTACCTCTTAATATTCAACACCACTGACATAAAACTTGCCGTCACAACGCCTCCAGTAGTCGCGTGATGACGGTGTCGTTGAGCAGACGGCCACGCAAGGTTGCAATCGCGCGCTGCCTGCTCAAGGTGATCAGGCCGTCCTGTTCGAGTTCACACCAAACGTGAGTATCGATGGGCAGTCGCGTCACATCCAGGCCGTCACGCAGACGCAATCCGAGCATGATGCGCTCTTCCAACTCCTCCTCTTCGCCGATGGTCTCACTGCCCGCCCACGGGACGTTGCCGCCGTCGATGGACATGCCCCACAGACGCGGATGCACAATATCCCAAGCCCTGAATCCCGGATAATGCGAATGCGCGCCGGGACCGATGCCAGCCCAATCGACGTTGCGCCAATAGCCGAGATTATGCCGGGATTCATGGCCGGGACGCGCCCAGTTGCTGATTTCGTACCATTGCAACCCCGCCTGGGTGAACAGTTCTTCCGCCAATTCGTATTTGGCGGCTTCGTCGTCATCGTCCGGTTTGGGCAAGATTCCAGCCGCTATCTGACGGCCCATTTTCGTGGTCGGTTCAACGGTGAGCGCGTAGGCGGAGATGTGGCCGACACCCAAATCAATGGCCGTTTGAACGGACACGCGCCAATCATCGAGGCTCTCCCCCGGCGCGCCGTAGATCAGGTCGACGCTGGAGCGGAGGGAGCACGACTCGGCCGCCTTGACCCCGGCTTCGACATTGGCGGGCGTATGGGTGCGATCAAGGGTTTGCAATACGTGCGGCACGGCTGATTGCATGCCGAAGGAGATACGGGTGAAGCCACCGTCGGCGAGCTCCTTGATATATTGCGCGTCCACCGTGTCGGGATTGGCCTCGGTGGTGATTTCGGCACCGAGGGTGATGCCCCACGTTTCGCGGATGGCTTGCAGCATATCCACCAAATCATGCGCAGGCAAAATGGTCGGCGTGCCTCCGCCGAAGAACACAGTGGATGCGGCCGGCTCCTCGATGCCATGCGCAAGCTGCCAATCGCGCACTAGGCGCATCTGACGGATCACCATATTGGCGTAATTGCCGCGCGAGGCTCCCCCGCCCAGATCGACGCCCGTATAGGTGTTGAAATCGCAATAACCGCAACGTCTCAGGCAGAATGGCACATGAATATATACCTCGAATGCCGACGGCAGATCCGGCGCGTTCCACATTCAGCCCTCGGTTTTCTGCGCGGCACGAATCTTGTCTTTGGTGTCGCGGTCGTTCGTGTCCTCGCCGGTGGACAGGGCCGCGATGAACGCCTCCTGCGGCACCTCGACATGCCCGAGCATCTTCATGCGCTTCTTGCCGGCCTTCTGCTTTTCCAACAACTTACGCTTGCGGGTGATGTCGCCGCCGTAGCACTTGGCCAGCACGTCCTTGCGCAATGCGCGAATGTTCTCACGCGCGATGATGCGCGAACCGATGGCCGCCTGAATCGGAATCTCGAACTGTTGGCGGGGAATCAGCTCACGCAGTTTCTTGGTCATCATCACGCCATAGGAATATGCCTTATCACGGTGGACGATGGCGCTGAAAGCGTCGACCTTCTCGCCTTGGATGAGGATGTCCACCTTCACTAGGTCGGCCGACTGTTCGCCGTCCTCATGGTAGTCAAGCGATGCATAGCCCTTGGTGCGACTCTTAAGCTGGTCGAAGAAATCGAATACGATTTCGGCCAGCGGAATGCGATAATGCATCTCCACGCGGTCGGTGGAAATGTATTCCATCGTGCCCATCGTGCCTCGATGATCCTGGCACAAATCCATCACCGCGCCGATGAACTCCTTAGGAGTGATGATGTCGGCGGCGACCATCGGTTCGACGATGCGCTTGATCTTACCATCCGGAAACTCGCTTGGGTTGGTCACATGATGTTCGCTGCCGTCTTCAGATGTCACTTCGTAGGTGACATTGGGAGCTGTCTGGATTAGGTCGAGGTTAAACTCACGACTCAATCGTTCGGAGACGATTTCCATGTGCAACAGCCCTAGGAAGCCGCAGCGGAAGCCGAATCCCAGAGCAACGGAAGTTTCAGGCGTGTAGATAAGCGCGGCGTCGTTGAGCTTGAGCTTATCGAGCGCCTCGCGCAATTCGGGGAACTGCGCGTTGTCGATGGGGAACAGCCCAGCGTACACCATCGGTTTGGGGTCGCGATATCCCTCCAGCGGTTCGCTGGCCGGCTTCAGCGCGGAGGTGACGGTGTCACCCACCTTGGATTGGCTCACATCCTTCGCGCCGGTGATGACATAGCCGACCTCGCCCGCCCCCAGCGCTTTTGTGGGGGTCATGTCGGGGCTTATGACGCCGATTTCGATGGGGTCGTGCGTCATACCAATGCCCATCATGTGCAGTTTCTCGCGCGAACGCAGTTCACCATCGACCATACGAATGTAAGTGACAATACCGCGATAGGAGTCGTATACGGAATCGAAGATCAACGCGCGAGCCGGTGCATCCGGCTCACCTTTCGGTGCGGGAACGTCCATGACAATTTGGTCGAGCAAATCAGACACGCCTTCGCCGGTTTTGCCGGAAACGCGCAACACGTCGCTCGGCTTGCAGCCAATTAAACCGGCAATTTCTTCGGCGTGTTTGTCGGGCTCTGCACTGGGCAGGTCGATCTTGTTGAGCACGGGAATGATGGTCAGGTCATGGTCGATGGCCATGTACAGATTGCTCAGAGTTTGCGCCTCGATGCCTTGTGTGGCGTCCACCAATAGCACCGCACCTTCACACGCAGCCAACGCGCGCGAGACCTCATAGGTGAAATCGACATGCCCAGGGGTGTCGATCATGCCGAGCGTGTATTCGGTGCCGTCGAAGACCCACGGCACGCGCACAGCCTGTGATTTGATGGTGATGCCGCGTTCCTGCTCGATGTCCATACGGTCGAGAAAGCGGTCGCGCATCTCGCGTTCGGGCACGATGCCACTCAACTGCAAGATGCGGTCAGCCACAGTGGATTTACCGTGGTCAATATGCGCGATGATGCAGAAGTTGCGAATCAGCGACTGATTCGTGAAACCGGGCTGGTTATGAGGCTGTGCCACTTAGCGTTCTCCTTCACGACAAACTCAACCCATATTAGCCCACGCCATGTAAGAC
>CAVFKU010000008.1:34948-36902 GCA_963623245.1 Parabacteroides merdae | reverse complement strand
GTTTTCGCCATGATGGGCATCCTCCATTGTGTGCTGATTTTCCCGTGTTTCACACGGATTGCCACTGCCCACCCTACTCGCCACTTCCTACAAATTTCATCGCGTAACAATCCTCCTCTGTCATTGCAGTCGAGCGTTCTTTATCCGTCTTTTCAACTGGGCGAAATAAGTGAAGAAAACTTTACGAAAAGAAAATAGGCAGAATACAACAAAGTGTCTAGGGGGATATAGGCAAAGGGGGTAAATCTGTCTAATTGGCTGAAATTTCAAGGAAGACACGCCGTGCATCATGAAAAATAGGGGGGGGGGTAACGCTATTTTCATAGCTAATACATGTCCGTTTTTGGAAACTGGCTATTCGCTGGTTTCTGCGTGTTGCAAAGAAAAGAGAAAGACATGCGTTCTTCGCGTTCGGTGCGCTCCGTGTTAATGGCAGTGTGTGTTGCAGTCTCCATGCTGGCGGCTGTTTTCGTTTGCCCCCCTGTAGCTTCGGCAGCTGAGACTTCCCAGTGGCCGACAGCACTGTCGGCAGATGTGGTAACTTTTACAGTTTCCGACACCGTGACGCCAGGGCAGACCGTTTCTATTCCTTCCGGCAAAACCTTGATTGTTAAAGGCGGCGGCACGCTTTCTGGCGGTGAGACAACCCTGTTTGATGTGCAGTCGGGCGGCAGGCTGGTGTTGGATGAGGTGACGATTTCTGGCAACATAGTTGATGCCACCAAGGGTGCAGTCTATGTTGCCAAGGGCGGCGTATTGGACTTAGGTTTCAATGACAAGGAAACCCGCACGGCTCCATCCATTACGAACAACACAAGTAGTGCAAGCGCTGCTGCGGATGCTGCCGCTGCCACGAAGCGTAACTTAGTGGTCGAAGACGGCGCTAGGGTGCGCTTGAACGCTCAAGCTGACAAGGCGATTGGTATTTCTCGTGCGCAAGTGGTGTCATATTCAGCTGATGAAAAGAACTATGTGCCAGGTGTTGCCTCCATGTCGGTTATTGAAGGAGGGCGGTACGCTCTGCAGCAGTCCGATGTAACGAAAATTGAGGCTGATGATACTTCCCATGAGAAGATAACGTTGTCGAATGATCATCTTGTGTTGGGCAATGCTTCAGCGAAAGTGTTGTTCTGGGTGCCGGACGACAATTACTGCATCTCCGGCTCGACTATGTACACCGCTTCTTACGCTCTTAAAACACGACTGCTTTCGGCGCCTTATGGTGCGGCTAATGTTAAGCAGCTGTACGGTGTGCGCGATGCAAGTACTTGCTCTAACACTTTAGCTAGTGGGAACTTGGAGAAATATACACGCGCTCCTCTGTCTAATGCAGGAGATTTAAGTCAGTACGACCTCATCATGATTATCTTGCCGTATGGAATAGATTCAACTAAAGATTATTATGAGAGCGAAGTGCAGGCGTTGCGAAGCTATCTGAATACTGGCGGTCGCATCTATATACAGGGTGAAAACACTAGTTTTGCTGCAGTTAATGCTCGTGCTTCTGCGCTTGGTGTGAGTTTGGGTGCAGGTTTTGAGATTAAGAACAGCCCTGCTATTGAGGTGGTGAGCGCCACAATCCTGCAGAATAACTCGTTGACCGCTGGAATAACGCAGATGAATGCAGGCAATGCTTCTCCTGTTGTTCCGTTGGTGACTGCGGAAAATCCTGAGCCGAAGTATGACAAACTGTTCACTTCGAAGGCTAAAGACAACACTTCGCAAGTATGGGCTGTTGATCAGGAAGCTGGCACGACAAGCCCGAAAAAGTGGGGGCGCTTGACAGTTCTTGGTGATTCCAATTTCTGGGAATCCACTGCGGCAGGCTTTATTAACAAGAGTGTTGGCGACACATTTTTGAAGAATTTGGTCTCTGATTCTGGTCAGAATCGCGTTAAGGCTGCTACTGGCGTGAATCCGAATGAGACGTTTGTTGCTCAGGCATCTATCACCC
>CAVFKU010000008.1:21695-34938 GCA_963623245.1 Parabacteroides merdae | reverse complement strand
GATGGGGATGCTGAAGGCGATACGGTGGAGTACCGTTCTGTGGCTGCCGGTTTGGAGAAAGTGAAGTCGCAGTCGGCGTATACGACAGTGAAACTGGCTGCTGATAATGGCTTGACGGCAGCGAGTGACGAGTTGTTGTTCAGCCAATCAACGATCGAACAGGCAGACGGCGGCACAGTTACAGCAACACAGAACGACGACACATTTGTTGACGTGACTTCAACAGGCACGGTGAACTTACGTTCAGGCGAGGCGACGGTGAGCGCTGGTGCGAAGTTTACCGTTGGTGGCGCAGGTGTGAACGCAGATGATGACACAAAGGTTGATGGTGGCTATGCGGTATCTTCGTCGGCCGAGTATACGGTGAAAGCCGCTGATAATTCCAGTCCGTTTAATGGCAAGGCAAGCTTAAAGGCCAGTGCAGCCGGTCAGACCTTCAAGGTGACAGAGCCGGACGGGAAAACTGTGTCATATAAGGCCACAAATGCCGGCGATGTGTTCTATCTGGGTCGATATTCGACAGATTACTCAGGTGTATCCGAAGGTGCTTTGGTTACAAAGCCTGAATCAGGCGATCCGTGGCAGGGGTCGGAATATTCAGTGACCTTCACACCGAACGTTGGTTATGGCAATTTGTCGGTGAAAGCAGTAGATAAGAACGGCAAGGAAACTGACCTTACTCTTACATCCGCTACATCCTCGAAGGCTCGTGCCGCTGCTCAAGCTACGGTGACTGAGGATGCGAATGCAGGCACAATGACGGTCACTGTTTCTAATGTGCAGTCTAATTTGAAGTTCGCTGTAGGCAAGTTTGCGCATTATGCGACGGTTACTTACAAGCCGAATGGTGCGGATGGTGATGGTGCTGATGCGGTGCGAACCGTCGATGGTGGCGATGAAACCGAGTTCACTGGCACGCTGGTCAACCCATTCACCAAGGATGACTGGACACTGATGGGCTGGAGTGAGGTTCAGGACGGCACATCCGGAGTATTCCACAATGCGAGTGGCACAGTGTCATTGAAGGACGGTGGCAATCTGGACGTGTACGCTGTGTGGCACAAGGCAAATGAGGCTTCAGGTTCGATAACTTTGCCAGGTAAGGACGGCAAGCCAGATACTGGCAGCGATGATGTGACCATCAAGCAGGGCACAGGTGCTGATGATACCAAGCCGGTTGTTAAGGCTGGTGACAAAGAAGGCTATGTTGAGGCTCCCACAAACAGCACAATAACCCGTGCTGGCAATAGCGCGATTACGGTAAACAAGGGGCCAGTCAAGGTGTACCCCAATGGCAAGATTGTGGTGCCTGAAGGTAGCAAGATCACTCTGTCTGATGGCAGTGTTGCTGAAGGTTTGGTGACAATTGACCCAGACGGCAAGTCAGACAAGCCTGTGCGCAACAATGACGGCAGCATTGTGCTGCCTGGAGCTGATAAGCAGACCGGCGATGATGATGATGTGTCAGTCACTCCGAGCAAGAATGGCAGCACAGATTCCAGCACGATCGACAAGAACGGCAATGTGACTCTGCCTGATGGTGGCAAGGTGACGTATCCGGCCGCGGCGGATGGCAATGCTCAAGTTGTGACAGTGCCCAAGTCGACGACCGTGAGCTCGGATGGCTCCTTAACAATTCCCGAAGGTAAGACCGGCACTCTTAGCTTGGGCGGCACAGTGGTTCCTGGTGGCTCATCCATTAATGCGGCAGGCGAGGTAACGTATCGCTTTACCATCAAGTATGTGGACGAGGAGGCGAATAGTGCTGAAGCCGCTATTGCAACAACTGCGCTTGTGGCTGCCAAAGGTGGTGATGAACTGGTGCAAACCGAGCACATGATGGTTCCTGAAGCTGAGTTGCCGAAGAGCATCGAGGCGATTGAGATTGAGGACTATAAGCCAAATCAGGCCACCCAGCAGTTGGAGACCGGAACAGATGCGAGTGCATATACAGTGTCATTCTCATATGTTTCAGTGTCTGCGGCTCGTGAAGTGTTGCAAGAGGAAGCCAAGCAGATTGAAAGCTACATCGATGCCCAGCAGCATCTGAGTGCAGAACAGAAGGCTGCTTTGAAGGCAGATTTGGTTAAGACCACGTTGGACGGTTCCGTCTCGAATACAAACAAGGCGACGACCGGCGGTGACGTGACCCAGGCGAAAGCCGACGGCGTCGAAGCATTGGAACAGCTCAAGCAGCAAATTGAGCTGGCTGAACAGCGTGCGGCATCCAGTCAGGATCTGAGTGGATATGCCTCAAATAAGGCCGATGCGATAGCTGGATTGGATGGCTTGAGCCAAGAGGAGATTGCCTCATATAAGGCGCGTATCGACAGCGAGGTTGCTGGTGGAGATGCCAGTATCAGCAAAGCTGAGCAAGCAGATATCGACCCCGCAAACCAGAGCGCAAGAGTGCAAATCGACAAGATTGTGGCCGAAGCTAAAGCTCAAGCTGAAGCGAATATTCGGAGTAGTGCTGAGGCTGACTTGGACGCCAAAGCTGAACAGGCTAAGAAGCAAGTTGATGCGTTGCAGGAGATTGACCAAGCAGCCAAAGACAAGGCGAAGGCTGAAATTGAGCAAGCGTGTGATCTAGCCAAGGCTAAAATCGATCAAGCTTCAGACACTCAGCAGGTGCAGACTGAGCAGCAGGCCGGCGTCAAGACGATTGACGAAATAGTGTCCGGTGTTGTGGCGGAGAACACAGCTGTCCTTGATGAGGCTAAGTCGGATGCGATTAAGGAGCTCAAGGCCAAAGCTAGCGAGGTGGATAAGCTCATTGATGCGAAGCAGTATCTGAGCGAGGCGCAGCAGCGCGAACTGCATGAGCGCGTTGCCTCTACGCTCGAGGAGTATATCGCTAAGGTGAATGCTGCTGAGAGTGCTGAAGGCGTCGGTGAGGCCAAGCTGGCCGGTCTGGAAGCTTTAGAGGCTATTAGTGCGGACGCGACTCGTTTGGACGAGGAGGCCGCTGCCTCCCGTGCAAAGGCTTCCTCCACCAGCGCTAAGACCGCTACCGCGGGGCATGCTGTTGACGTTGACACCTTGTCTAACACAGGCGGCGCGGTTGAATCTTTGGCTCTGCTGGTCGTGTTTTCTGTGCTGCTGGGTGCAAGCTTGACGCTATTGCGTCGCCACGCGTGAGAAGTAGTCGCTCTTGTTATTTCGACTGAGCGTTAGCGAGTGGAGAAATCTTGTGGCATGAACACTCCTAAGATTTCTCCACTCCGCTTTGCTTCGCTTGGAATGACAGTGAACGGGTGCATTATGCCGCCATTGCGCACACCAGTAGCATAATCGGGTACAGTGCGTAGAACACCCACTTATCCCACGCGTGCTTATAGCCGAGCTTGCCATTGTGGAAATATGGGAACAGCACTCCGAATCCTGGAGCAATCATCATTACTGCGCCAAACAGTCCTGCAGTTAGCATCATTGAGTTCTCATACTTGCGCATAAGTGAAAAAATCAGCACGAAGCCAAGCGTTACCGCCCCCAAACTCATCACTTGTTGACGTAGCCCAATACGTAGTAGCAGATTCCACAGCAAGCCAATAAGTGCCATCGCAGCAACAAGCGTCCAGCGTATAGCGCCTCGATAGCGTTGAGCAACCCAGTCAATTGCCGCCAACACTACAAATGCAACAAACAGGCCGAACACAGGGTTTTGTGAAGTGAAATCAAATGCGCGCGCCGAAGTGGCCATGTCATACGGCACCTCGCAAATCAGTGCCAATATAAGCAGTTCTACGCCGTATGTCACGCGGCTATGCGTGTGCTCATAGCCTCGCACCAGAAGCCAAGCGTAAATCGGAGCTGCACACCACGACAGCACTTCACATAGCACTATTGCAGTCAACGAGCTCATATTGTTTAGATCTGAGCCAAACAATAATGGCGTAATCGTGGTACTTGCTGCAGAAAGAAGCAGGAACAAGCTGCCAATCGTTTTTAGCTTGAAGGTGGTCAAGCCGCGTCCGCGCCGCTTCTTGCGTGCGGCGGCAAGACCAATCTGTTCGGTGCTGTCGTTACCCTCACCGTGTTCAGCATATCCTTGCATAACAGTTCTCCTTTTATGTGTTCAGCACATAGTCAAGCAAGCCCTCATAGTCTGCTCCTGTGAACGAACATACCGCATGGCGCGAAGTAGCAGGATCATGTGCTGGTGATATTTCCGTGTGTAAATATGCGCCGTCAATGCCAGCTGAAGCTGCGCCGATAATGTCGTTGGTCTCGTCATTGCCGACCATAAGTGATTGCTGAGTGGTGGTGTGCGCGCGTTTAAGTGCTAGTGCATACAAATCGCGCGCGGGTTTGCACATGCCTTCATCGCTAGAGATAATCACGTGGTCAAACGCATTGGCAAGCCCTGTTATTTCCAGCTCAGGTCTGGTATAGCACGCTTGTGCATTGCTGAGCAGTGTCACAATCACACCAGCCTGGCGCAAGCGCCTTATCGCATCGAGTGCGCCTGGGTAAAGACGAATCATGCTGGTGGCACCTTGACGAAACGCCCAAGCTGCCTGTGCTGCTGCTTGTGGAAGCGGCATAATTTGTTCAACCTTGTTAATCCAGTCGGCAAGCAGCAGGCGATATACCGGCAGAAGGTCGAACTCTATCAAATCCTCCGGCACAACAGCATGACTGGCTTGGTGCTGCTTTTCGCCTGCCTCAAACTGTGCAAAACGCGTGCGCAACACGTCCACTGATTCATACGTAGCACCAAAATCTTGCAACTGCTTGTGCAGTGCTTGCCATGCAGCTTGAGAGTCTTCATCGGTACGAATGTCAAGGAGTGTGCCGTACAGGTCAAAAAACACTGCTTGATACCGTGCCTGCTGGGCTGGCAGTGCTGGTTCGCTCATAATCAGTTCTTTCGTTTGGGAAGTGAAATCAGTATCGACGCCAGATGACAAATGTTCGTGCAGGCACCACAATGCACCCACCTTCACTTGTGTCAGTTGCAGTGTTTGTGTCAGTTGCAACGCCTGCATTAGTTGCAACGTCTGTGTCGGTTGCAGCGCTTGCATCAGCCGCATCATCCATTTGGTTAGAACTCAATACCAGATGCCACTTAGCTCCGCCGCATTCATCTGATGTAAACCCAATATCTGCAACATTGATAGTGATTGGTTCGTCAGCGGGATTGGCACACATTACATAGTCGTTGATGCGGAACACTAGTTCATTTCCTGCAGTGGCAATAATCTCGCGCTGAGCGTCAAACCAGTCAGGATTTTCTTTGCGCAACGCAATCAGGCGGGCATAGTAGTCAACCAAGCCGCGCATACGATAGGCACGATTCCAATCAATCCAGTTGAGTTCAGATGAGGAATCATAGGAATTGTCATTGCCATATTTAGTACGCGCAAACTCTTCGCCTGACAGCATGAAAGGCACGCCTGCGCAGGTTAGCACAATACCGGCTGCCATGCGGTTCGCCACCATAATGCGCTCTATTGCCGCGGTGTTCTTTTCGTTTGAAGATTGCGCATCATATATATCGAGAGCGGAAGCAGTTTTGGGCGCAGTAGACGAAATTGTTGTATTGGAAGCATATTCAGCTTCGGCACTTATGCAATCCTCGCTCTGAGCACATGCGCTCGCATATAATTTATCCCACAGGGTCAAATCATCATGCGCTGAAACATATTGCACAATCTGCCCTGCTTCGCCTTCAGGTTGCGGCGAAGTACGCCAGGCATTCACTGCTTGACGCATCTTGTTTGCTGTGGCGTGACTGCCACCGTTAACAAAGCCTGGCTCATGAGAATAAAACACATGGCCTTTAATAGCATCGCGCGTGGTGTCGCAGAAATGTCCGATACGCTTATCCAATAGATGCAGGCCATCTTTGTTGGCCAATACAGTGCCCAGCAGTGGTGCTGAAGCATCGGCAGCCCAAGGTTCGCCATACATGATGATGTCCCGTCCTCGATCAGGTATTTCATCCAAGGCGTCACGCACGGCATTCATGGTGTCGACATCAATTAAGCCCATCAAATCAAAACGAAAACCGTCAATGTGATATTCCTTTGCCCAATAGGCAACAGATTCCACCACAAAACGGCGAAACATCAGGCGTTCAGTGGCCATGTCGCAACCGCAGCCGGAACCATTAGCAAGCGCTCCATTGGGTTTGCGACGCAAGAAATATCCTGGCACAGTGCGCTCAAACCAGTTGTCAGGCGAGAACATGTGGTTATATACCACATCCATAATCACTGCGAAACCAGCCTTATGTAATGCCTGCACCATTTGCTTGCATTCGCGGATGCGCACAGCGCCGTCATACGGATCGGTCGCATATGAGCCTTCTGGAACATTGTAATTAATTGGGTCGTAACCCCAGTTATAGCGGCTGCACGTAGTTTCGTCCACGGAACCATAGTCGTATATCGGCATTAATTGCACTGCTGTGACGCCGAGTTGTTTCAAATAGGCGACACCTGTCGGAACATCGGGATGGCCTTCTAATGATGTATTGGTATCAGTGAAGGCAAGATATTTGCCGCGGTGTGACTGCATAAATCCACCCGCTGGATTATTGCTAAAATCGCCGACATGTGTCTCCCACACCACTATTTGCGACAGCGGCAGTGTTGGACTGCGGTCATCGCTCCAGCCTTGAGGATCAGTTTGAGGCAAGTCCACCACCATGCTGCGACGCCCATTCACGCCAGCTGCGCGAGCCCAAGGATCTGCAGTGCGATCAATTGATCCGCATTCGCGGTGAATCAAAAAATCGTAATAGACGCCATGCTTGTTGTCTGCAAAAGCATAAATCCATGAGCCATCTGTTTGCGGGTGCATCGCATACTGCCCAATCAAAGCACTGCCGTGTTCGTCCTTGGAGCCGTGTGTGAATAGTCTGAGCGTTACCTGCTCGGCTCCAGGAGCCCAGAGCGCAAACTGGGTGCCTGTAGGCGAAACCACGGCACCCAGTTGCCGTTCCAAGCATAGTGGGAACGGTTCGGCAACGCTCGTATTCGGCTGTTCGTGGCTGGCTACGAGCGTCATATATGCTATCCCTTCACGGAACCCGACATGGATTCCTGATAGAAACGTTGCATCACAATAAATAGAATGGCAATAGGAATAGAAATCACGACTGCTGCTGCTGCGAAGCGCGCATACCAGCTTTGAATGTATTCCTTTTGCAGCATGAGCCACAACCCTAATGCCACGGTATAGTTGGACTGTGTGCGGCAAATTACTTTAGCCATCACAAAGTCAAGCCAAGGCCCTAAGAAGCCGATGATGGCTTGATAGACAATCATAGGCTTGCAAATCGGGATGATGATTTTATAGAACACTTGGAAGCGCGTACATCCGTCGAGCAGTGCGGCTTCGTCAAGCGAAGTCGGAATAGTGTCCATGTACCCCTTCATCACATAGAAGCCTGCGCCAGCTCCAGCGGAATACACCAAAATCAAGGCGACAATCGTCATATTTCCATCCGCTAAACCCATAGCTTTCAGAATGAAATAGATGGCGACAACAGCCATAATGCTCGGGAACATGCCCAAAATTAGCACGACATTCATGAACGTTTTGCGTACGCGGAAGCGCATGCGGCTCATGCAGTATGCCACAGACAGCACGAAAACCACTGAGATGACGCAAGTGAAACAAGCGATGATGAATGTGGTCATGAACATCTTCGGGAAGTTCAGCACATTGCGGTCAGTGAACAGTACTGTGTAGTTGTCGAGTGTCCACTCTTTTGGGAAGAAGCTGCTGGTATATGGTGCAGTATTTTTGTTGAACGATTCTGCGAATACCCACACAATCGGGATGAGCCAGACGATCGCCAATGCTGCCAAGAACAGATGTGCTGCAATGTCGCCTACGATGCGGCGTTTCTTCTGGTCATGCAGCAAACTGTGACGTTCAGGTTTAGTTACAGTGTGTGTGTTGCTCATCGGAATGCCTCCTCATTCTTGTAGGAGCCGGAATTGCGATAGGTAATTAGTGAAACCACAGCCAACGCGATAAACGTCATAATGCCGATGACTGCACCTAGGTTGTAATCCTGTTTATCAACAGTGAGTTTGTATAGCCATGTGATTAACAAATCAGTTTTGCCTGCGGAATCGCCCAATGGCGTCGGGTCGCCGGCAGACAGCAGGTAAATCACATTGAAATTGTTGACATTGCCAGTGAAGGTGGTGATCAGATATGGCGTCAACACGAAGATGATATAAGGCATGGTGATCTTTGTGAAAATCTGCCACCAGTTGGCGCCGTCAATCTTCGCAGCTTCATACTGATCTGCTGGAATATTCTGCAAAATGCCAGTAATCTGCATGATGGTATAGGGGATGCCGACCCACAGATTAATCACAATAACGGTGACGCGAGCCCATGTGGCATTCGTGAAGAACGGCAGCGGATCGCTAATCCAACCCCACGTCTGCAACATGCGATTGATTGCACCTTGCGGTTGGAGCATGGTGTGCATGACCAGCAGTGACACGAACTGCGGCACTGCGATTGACATGGAGAAACATGCACGCCAGAAGCCCTTGCCTCGGGTGGTTTTGCGGTTGATGACCATAGCGACGAACATGCCGAGGAAGAAGTTTAGGAACGTGGCGAAGAAAGCCCAAACTAAAGTCCAAGCCAGTACTCGAACGAATAGTCCAGCGTTGACAGTGCCGCTACTGTTGGAAAATACAGTGACAAAATTCTTCAGACCAACCCAATCAAAAAGAACCAGATTCTTATGGTCGTAGCTGGTGAACGCCATAGAAATCATGAAAATCAATGGCAGCACAGTGAACACCGCAATACCCAGTGTGGGCAGGAACATCAGTAGCAAATGAGCCTTGGCGTCAAGCAGCTCATGCACATCGTCGATAAAGGTTGGTGCTTTGCCGGTTTCTTGCACTTGAACCTGAGATTTATAGGCCGCACGCAGGGACAGAACCCACAGCCCTACAAAAGCGCAGCAGATCACAATGGAGCACACGCCATACAGCAGAATAACCACAGAGCGATCAGGCTCAACGTATTGCCAGAAGCCATCAACGAGCTCCTTGCCGCCCTCATTTTCGCCCAAGCTTGGAATTTTGGACAGATATCCGATGCCGTTGGTAAACAGATACACAAAGAACGCGGCCTCTAACGCCAGCATGGTAAAACCTTTGACGTACTGCTTGCGAACGATATTGCCCAAACCAAACACGATTGCAGAAAGTCTGGTAAACACATCGCCTTGAGTGAGTGCCGCCTTGAGCGTATAAGGTGATGGAGGGACGTAATCGGCGCCTTGTTTCTGGCGGCGCCTCATCTCCCTAGGGGAAAGAGTTATTGCTGTCATTTCGACTGCCTCTCCGATTGGAAACAAATCATCTCACGCGAGTCGGTGGGCCCATTGGTATCACACCTCATTGTGTGATTATTGCGCACTTGCATGGAAAAGAGCTTCTTATATGCGACAAGGAAGCAATTGAAATTCTTGTCTAAAAGAGTGCAAGCGCTTCCAGGGAGTCATGATTAACGCTTGTGGCGACATGGCTCGTAAGGTCTCCGGCGTGGTCGGTGGTCAGCGAACGAATTCGCTGACCACCGTGATATTTGCTTATTGATTATTTGCTTGGTTGCGGACTTGCCACTAGCCTCAGCTAGCGATAGTGCCGTTGGCTTGGGTGACCCAATCCTGATACTTGGAAGCCGCGTTATCCTTGGTGATTTCCTTGTTTACCAGAGCCTTGCCGAAAGTTTCAGCTGGCGTCCACCAATCATTCATGCCCGCCAGACCTGACTGCAGAATTGCAGTGTTGGCCATGGTGTCGGCTTGAGCTTGAGCTGCAATATCATCTTTGGTGAGGTCAGACAGGGACTTGTCTGCTGGCGGAATTGAGCGCATCTCATAATGCAGCTTCTGAGATGCAGTGGAGCCAAGATAGGCGGCAAACTGAGCGGCAGCCTTGGTGTTCTTGGCATTTGGGTTGTAGGCAACGGCCTTGGTAGCAGCAAAGGATTTCATCTGCTTCTTTTCGCCATTCACAGTGAAGGATGGCAGCTGTGTGGCAGCGTAGTCGTCTCCCAAGGCTTCCTTAACGTCTTTGGCAGACCAAGTGCCAGAGAAGAGCACGTCGGCGGAACCGTCCTTGATAGCAGCCAATCCGGAAGCGCCATCATCATTGCTGAAGTTCGAGTTAGCAACCACATCAGCCAAGTAGGAAGTAATGTCGGCGCCATCTTTCGGGAAGACCATGCCAGCCTTTTCATCAGTGCCAGAGCTGCCAAACAGGGTCAGACCATCGAAGAAGCCGTTAATGTACCAAGAGTTGGACATTGGGAATGTGACCTTGGCTTTGGCGAGCATGGCGTCAAAATCCTTGGCTTCATCCTCAGTAATCTTGGACTTGTTATAGTACATGAACCAAGTGTTGTCGGTATATGGCACGCCGTACAGCTTGCCGTCAGTACCGGTGACGGAATTGATTTCCAGTTCGCCGTTCTGTTCCTTAACCTGCTGCTCGGCGTCAGTGCCCAACTGGCCAATACCGCCCTGCTCAATGAGAGTGCCCAGCTGGTCGGAAGCGAACAGATAGACATCGGCAGCAGAAGCCGGATCAGTGGCAACATTCTTAGAAGCGTCGCCTTCAGAGACAACATCATTCTTCCAAGTAATATCATACTCCGGATGCTCCTTGGCGAAGTTTTCTTCGACCTTGCCAAGCCAATTGGAGTTCTTGGCCTGATCTTCCTGCGGTGCCCACACGCTCAGTGTGACTGCTTCAGCGCCTGAAGAGCTCGAAGAGCCGCTTGAGCCGCATGCCGTAAGGGGGAGCAGTAACGATACAGCGGCCGTCAGTCCTATTGCCTTCTTCAAATCGATCTTCATTGATCTTCCTTTCCTCACATAATGTGCGTATCTGCAACACAACCAGTGCCAACATTGGCCTTACTCTGCATACGTTCACATTGCCGTTCTTTTGATAATATGCCCGTCTTTGGAGCCACTGGAGTGCGTCAGTGATTATCACTGTAGCACATTTCTGCCAACGTTTGCAATTTGCGGTACGATAGTGTTATCGCCGCGTGTCATGCCGCATCTTCAGGTGCATTACTGAGCTGTAGCGCTCGGCTGAACCATTTCAAGGAGGGGCATTATCATGACTTCGCACACAACATACCCCAGACCATCGTGGCTTGATGCTGCTGTGTTTTACGAAATCTATCCCCAATCATTTGCTGACTCAAATGGTGACGGCATCGGTGATCTCGCTGGAATCACCTCTCGACTGGATTACATTCAGGAACTTGGCTGCAATGCAATCTGGCTGAACCCGTGTTTCGATTCTCCGTTCAAAGATGCCGGTTATGATGTTCGTGACTACCGCCTCGTAGCCTCGCGATATGGCACCAATGACGATTTGCTTACACTGTTTGACGAGGTGCACAAGCGTGGTATGCATATTTTACTTGACTTGGTTCCAGGTCATACCAGTGAGGAGCACGAATGGTTTCGCCGCAGTGCGCAGGATGAACACAACGAATACTCCAGGCGCTACATCTGGACAGATTCGTGGATTACCGGTGGTGACGGACTGCCGTTTATCGGCGGTGAAACTCCGCGCAATGGTGCCTATATCTTGAATTTTTTCAAGTGTCAACCGGCACTCAATTACGGATTCGCCCATCCAAAGTATGATTGGCAAAAACCTGCACTTGGCCCAGATGCGCTCGCCACAGCTGACGCAATGGTCGATATTATGCGTTTTTGGCTGTCTCGTGGCGCTGACGGATTCCGCGTTGATATGGCCGACAGCCTCGTCAAGCAGGACGATGACGGAAAACCCTACACTATTCAAACTTGGCAGTACATGTTTTCAAAGATTCGCCCAGAGTTTCCCGAAGCTGCATTCGTGTCGGAATGGGGGCGCCCACACGAGAGCCTTGCTGCCGGTTTTGATATGGATTTCTATTTGGATTGGCGTTGGGGAGGTATTCCCAATGGGTACAACATGCTGCTGCGCAATGTTGACAATCCATTATGTCGCGATGGGGATTTCAGCTATTTTAATGCGGATTCTGGTACGACGATTGCTGCGTTTCTTGATCAATATGAGCCGCAATTACGAGATGCAGAGCGATTGGGGGGCACATTCAATTTCATCACCTGCAATCATGACACAGCGCGCGTCGCCCCGCGTCTCAGCGAACGTGAAATTGCACTGGCTTATTGCACGCTATTTACCTTGCCAGGCACGCCATTTGTCTATTACGGCGATGAAATCGGTATGCGCTATTTGCCTCTGCCTACCTATGAAGGGGGCTATACGCGCACTGGTTCACGCACTCCAATGCAGTGGGGTGAATCAAGTTCAACTAGTCTGAAGGCTGGCACATCTCTGCACTTAGATAATGAGACTGCCGCTTATCTGCCAGTTGACCCATCTCCAGACGCGCCAACTGTTGCTGGAATGCAAGCGCAAGATGATTCGTTATGGCATATTGTGCGTGAGCTGCTTCGTTTGAGAAACGCAACTGAAGCACTTCATGCGCGGGCAGGATTTACGGCATTAAGTCGTAGTCGACTGTTCGCTTTTATGCGATTGGCGGATGCAGAGAAAGTTATTATTGCTGTTAATCCAGGTCGGCGCAGCGAGTGCATGCAATTGCCAGAGGGGAATTGGGCTGATATTTTCCGTATTGGAGATATTGCATTCTCGGAAGGCTTGCTGAATATGGGTTCGCAGAGCTTCGTTGTTTTACGCAATTAAATGGGCTATAGCCCACAATCAACTTATTGTTCTGTAATACAGTAGGGCTTCCGATTCCACTTGGTAATCGGAAGCCCTACTCTTGCTAATCAGCTAGGAAATCAGCCGTTGACACGGTCGATGCCGGACTGCACGTCGGTCAGGACGGAATCCCAGGACTTGATGAAGGCAGCGACACCGTCGGCCTCCAGCTTGTCGGTGACAGCTTTGAAGTCAATGCCCAGCTCGCCAAGCTTGGCCATAATGGCGTGGCTTTCCTCGTAGGTGCCCTTGATGGTCGGAGCGCCGTTGCCGTGGTCAGCCAGAGCGTCCAAGGTCTTCTCCGGCATAGTGTTCACGATGAACGGGGCGACGAGCTCATCAACGTAGACGCAATCGGAATAGGCCGGATTCTTGGTGCCGGTGGAAGCCCACAGCGGGCGCTGCTTCTTGGCGCCCTTGGCTTCAAGGTCGGCCCAACGTGGATCATTGGCGAACTTGTTCTCGAACAACTCGTAAGCGAGACG
>CAVFKU010000008.1:0-21685 GCA_963623245.1 Parabacteroides merdae | reverse complement strand
GCTTTGCCTTCGAGAGCCTTGGCCTCGTCGGTGCCGATTTCCTCAAGCTGCTTGTCCACAGCGCTGTCCACGCGGGAGACGAAGAAGGAAGCGACGGAACCGATGTGCTTCAAGTCGTGACCATTGGCGTCAGCTTGGGCAATACCTTCGATGAAGGCGTCGATGACCTGCTCATAGCGTTCGAGTGAGAAAATCAGGGTGACGTTCACGGAGATGCCCTTGGCCAGCGTGGCGGTGATGGCCGGCAGACCTTCGAGGGTGGCCGGAATCTTAATCATCGCGTTCGGACGATTGACTTTTTCCCACAGTTCCACAGCCTGCTTCTCGGTGGCTTCGGTCTCGTGAGCCAGACGTGGGTCAACCTCGATGGAAACACGACCATCAACGAAGTCGGTGGCCTCTGCAACTTCGCGGAAGATGTCAGTGGCGTTGCGCACGTCGGTGGTGGTCAGTTCGCGGATGGCGGTTTCAACGTCGACCTTGCCGAGCTCCTTGAGCTGGGCGTCGTAAGGACCGACCTGGCTTAAGGCCTTCTGGAAGATGGACGGGTTGGTGGTCACGCCAACGACGTTCTTGTCTTTGATGAGCTCCTGCAGGTTGCCGGACTCGATGCGGGTGCGGGATAGGTCGTCCAGCCAAATCGAGACGCCGGAATCAGAGGTGCGCTGAGTTGCTTCAGTCATTATTGTTTTCTCCTTGATACCTTGTGGATCAAATCTTGATTATCTTGTGGGAATAAAGGGCAGGGGCGTGTATTGCACGTCCCTGCCCTTTATGAATCACTTGGCGGCTTCGGCGATGGAGGCCTTGGCGGCTTCGACCACGTTCTCGGCGGTGATGCCCAGATCAATCATGTTCTGAGCGCCGTCACCCTGCAGGCCAAACTGTTCGATGGAGACAGGCTTGCCGTAGGAGCCGAGGTACTTGTACCACGGCATGGCCACGCCAGCCTCGACGGAAACGCGAGCCTTGACAGCGCAAGGAAGCACGGCCTCCTTGTATTCGTCGGTCTGCTCTTCGAACCATTCGAGGCATGGCACGGAGACGACGCGAGCCTTGATGCCTTCAGCGGCCAAGGTTTTGGCGGCGGTGACAGCCCACTGCACTTCGGAGCCGGTGGCCATGATGATGACATCCGGTGTGCCGTCGGTATCGACGAGCACATAAGCGCCCTTCTTGACGCCTTCCTTGGCCTTCTCAGTGGTTTCAGCGAGCACCGGTACGCCCTGACGGGTCAGAATCATAGCGGCGGGCAGGGTGTTGTCCTTCTCAAAGAAGGCGCGATAGGCTTCGGCCGTCTCGTAGGCATCAGCCGGACGAACTACATCAAGCTGCGGGATGGCGCGGAATGCGGCCAAGTGCTCAATCGGCTGGTGGGTCGGGCCGTCCTCGCCGACGGCGACGGAATCGTGCGACCACACATACAGGTTCGGGATCTCCATCAGAGCGGCTAGGCGCACGGCCGGACGCTCGTAGTCGGAGAACATGAAGAACGTGCCGCCGAACGGACGGGTGTGGGAGCCTAGCAGGATGCCGTTGGTGATGGCACCCATCGAGAATTCGCGCACGCCAAAGTGCAGCTGACGGCCGTACTTATTGCATTCTGGCCACTGAGTGGTCTCGCAACCCTTCGGTGCGAAAGTGGCAGCGCCCTTCAAATCGGTCTTGTTAGAGCCGCCGAGATCGGCGGAACCGCCCCACAATTCCGGCATAACAGCCGCAATGGCGTTGAGCACGGATCCGGAGGCGCCGCGGGTGGCCACGCCCTTGCCGACCTCAAAGGTGGCTTCCAAATCGTCAATAGCCTTGTCGAAGCCTTCAGGCAGCTTGCCGGCCTTGATGCGGTCGTACAGAGCGGCCTTGTCAGGATTGCTGTTGCGCCAAGCGTTGTACTTCTCGTCCCATTCCTTGTGGGCTTCACCGCCGCGCTCGGCGACCTTGCGTGCATGGGCGAGGGCTTCCTCGTCGACATGGAAGGTCTCGTTCGGATTGTAGCCGAGCAGTTCCTTGAGGCCGGCAACGGCTTCGGCGCCCAGCTTGGAGCCGTGAGAGGAGGGGTCGTTGGTCTTGCCTGGGGTTGGCCAAGCGATCAGGGTGTCGACCTTGATGAGCTTCGGCTGGTTCGGGGCAGCTTCCTGAGCCTTGGCAATGGTGGCGGCCAAGCCATCGATGTCTTCCTTGTAGGAGCCGTCGGGCTGGATGAAGCTGAACTCGTCGGTGTACCAGCCGTAGGCTTGGAAGTGCTTGAGCACATCCTCGGCCAGCACTAGGTTGGTGTCGCCTTCAATCTGGATGCGGTTTGCATCGAAAATCACCGTCAGATTGCCGAGCTCCTGATTGGCGGCCAAGGACGCCGCTTCGCCGGAGATACCCTCTTCGATGTCGCCTTCGCCGCAGATCACCCAGATGTTGTGATCGAACGGGGACTGGCCGGCGGGGGTGTCGGGATCAAGCAGACCACGCTGGAAGCGCTGGCCATAGGCGAAGCCGATGGCGGAGGCGAAGCCCTGACCTAAGGGGCCGGTGGTCATTTCAACGCCCGGCGTCAAGCCATATTCGGGGTGACCTGGAGTGCGAGTGTCCGCGCCGCCACGGAAGTGCTTCAAGTCGTCCAGTGTTAGATCATAGCCAGAGAGATACAGCTGGACGTATTGGGTGAGGGAGGCATGACCGCCGGAAAGAATAAAGCGATCGCGGCCTTCCCAATTGGGGTCGCTCGGATCGTGCTTGATGAAATGCTGATATAGCGTGTAGGCAACAGGCGCCAGTGAAACAGGGGAGCCAGGGTGCCCGCTGCCTGCCTGCTCAACCGCGTCGGCCGACAGGATCTTGGCCATTGTGATGGCACGCGCGTCCAGCTCGGTCTCCTTGAATTCGGTCATGAATTACTTCCTTCTAATTGGTTAGGCCGCGTATCCGGCTTGTGCCGGCCGCAAGACGCCCTCACATTGCGGTTTCCATGCTAGCGGCGCGATGCGACGAAGCGTGCAATTTTTTGGCGTGTTTTGGTAGGTTGTGTTCTGTTAGCGTTCACATTCATGTATAAGTATGCTGTGAGTAGACGTGCACGCGCGAATAAATAGGATTGTTTATAGCTGAATTAGATATATAAGCTGCATATGCCAAACTGCACATACAATGAATTGGGGCGGAAACGAGCAGGAGGCGCTTATGTTGCAATCACGAAGACTGTTGGTCTTGCGCGCCGTCGTGGAGGATTACATTCGTTCCCAAGAGCCGGTCGGTTCCAACGCCGTCGCCAGCAAGCACGATCTCGGCGTCAGTTCGGCCACGGTACGCAACGATATGGCGGTGCTGGAGGACGAGGGCTATCTCACCCAACCGCACACATCGGCGGGGCGTGTGCCCACGGAAAAGGGGTATCGCTATTTCGTCGACCAATTGGCCACGGTGGTGCCGCTGTCCGTCGCGCAACGTCGCGGCATCGACGAGTTCCTTTCCGGCTCGGCGAATTTGCAGGACACGCTGCAACGCGCCGCGCGGCTGTTGTCGCAGATCACAGGGCAGGTGGCGGTGATCGCCTCGCCATCGTTGTCGAAATCAACGCTCCGTCATGTCGAACTCGTGCCGGTGTCGATGAATATGTTGCTTGCGGTGGTGGTCACCGACACGGGGTGCGTGGCGCAGCACACACTGCCCGTGGTCGCCATGCCTTCCGTCGAAAGCATAAACGGTTTCACCGAAGCGCTGAATAGCGGCTGTGCGGGGTTGTCCCTCACCAAAGCGTGCCAACATCTGCGCGCCCTCGAAGAAGAACCGCGATTCACTGCGCTCAAGCCTTTGATGGCGCAATTGGAACGCGCGTTCGCTTCGATGGCGGACGACGAACATGCTAACGAGTTGTATATGTCCGGCACGTCGCGCCTGGCGCACCAACGCCCCGCTACCGATATTGTGCCGCTGCTCGATGCGTTGGAGGAGCAGGTCGTCTTGATGAAACTGATGAGCTCGCTCAGTGAGGAATCATTGCGTCAGGATGGCGTGAGCGTGGCCATCGGCTCTGAAACACACACGCCGGGGCTGCTCAATGCGGCGGTGGTCACCAGCGGATACGGGCATGCTGATGCGAGTGCTGAGCCTGATGAAGATGACCCTGCTGCGCGGGTCGAGGAAGGTGGGCAGGGGGCAATGGCTTCGGTGAACGCAGCTTCCGGTGAGCCAGTCGCATTCGTTGGTTCCATAGGCCCCACGCACATGGATTATGCCGCCACGATTTCGGCTGTACGGGCCGTTGCCATATATCTGACCTCGTTCCTAGCGCACGAGGCAGGAGGCGCGTGACCTTGCCTCGTGGCACAATAACCGGCAGTGCCAGACTTAAATAAGAGAAAGACATAGCAATCGTGGCAGATTATTACGAGGCCTTGGGTGTTGAGAGGAACGCCAGCGAGGATGAGATCAAGAAGGCCTATCGCAAGATGAGCCGCAAATATCATCCAGACATCGCGGGCAGTGAATACGAAGACAAATTCAAGGAAGTCAACAACGCCTACGAGGTGTTGAGCGACCCTGACAAGCGTCGCATGTACGACGCCGGTGTCGACCCGAACGATCCCAACGCCGCCGCATACGCTTCCGGCGGGTTTGATATGGGTGGCATGGGCGATGTATTCAACACGTTCTTCGGCGGTGCGTTCGGTGGTTCGCAAGGGCCCATCCCGCGCACCCAGCCGGGGCGCGACGCTTTGGCCAGTATGTCCATCGACTTAAAGACTGCGGTGTTCGGCGGCACCGAGCAGGTACAGATTAACACCTTCGGTTTGTGCCCCCAGTGCTCCGGCTCCGGCTCCGCAGACGGTGCCAAACCGGTCACATGCCCTGACTGTCACGGGCAGGGTTCACGCCAGAAAGTCGTACGCACCATGCTTGGTCAGATGATGACCACTGCGCCATGCGAACGTTGCGAAGGTCACGGCGACATCATCTCCAACCCCTGCCCGTCCTGCATGGGGCATGGTCGTGTACGCACCTCGCGCACCGTCGGCGTGCGTGTGCCGGCCGGCATCCGCGACGATTCGCGCATCCGCTTGGCTTCCCAAGGCGAGGTCGGTGAAGGCGGCGGCGCTGCTGGCGACTTGTATGTTGATGTTCGCGTTGCGTCAGACAGGCGATTTACGCGCGACGGCGACGATTTGCATTGCTGGGTACGCGTGCCGATGAGCTGGGCTGTGCTTGGTCATGACATCGACATTGATACCTTTGATGGCAAGCGCAGTCTCGCCGTTCCGGCCGGTTGTCAGGCCGAGGATGTCGTCACCTTGAAGGGCTTGGGTGTTACTCGCATGCGCGAACAGGGAGAACGTGGTGACCTGATGGTGCATGTGACCGTCGAAACTCCCACCAAGCTCTCCGATGAGGAACGCAAGTTGATGGAGCAGTTCGCCGCTTCTCACGACGCCGACGCGACCCATGTGGCGCAAAGCTCGCGCCCAGCCTCGACGCACGGCAGGAAAGGTTTCTTCTCCAAACTCAAGGACGCACTAGGCTGATACTTGTAAGTTGGTGCTGTTTAGCTGGACATGGAAGGGTCAATGGCGGGCAGTGCTCCGACGATCAGCAGTAGTGCCACTATGATGGCCAAGCCGATGCGATAGATGGCAAATGCTTTGTAGGAGAACGTACTGACGAACTTCAAGAAGCCGATGATTACCACATACCCCACAAAGAACGCCACAATTGTCGCGGCAATGGTCGCCCCCCATCCAGGGAACGCGCCGATGGTCGCGCATGCCTCCTTCGCGCCCGTGGTAGAACATGCATTCACGTCCTTCACTGCGGAGACGGTTTCGAGAATGCCGGCGCCGAACACCGCAGGGATCGCCATCAGGAAACTCACGCGCACCGCGGCCTCGCGGGTATAGCCCATAGCACGACCGAACGTGATGGTGCCGCCCGAACGCGAGACGCCGGGAATAAGCGCGAGCATCTGCCCGATGCCGAAGAGCAGCGCGTCCTTGGCGCTCATCTCTTCCATTGTCTTGACCTGCTTGGAACGCGCGTCAAACAACCACAGTAGTATGCCGAAGAAAGCAAGCACTGTGACGGTAATCCACAAATTCCTCAACGTGGTTTCAATCACGCCCTTGAACAGCACGCCGGCAATGAGAATCGGCAGGGTGCCGATGATGATGAACCAGCCCATCTGCGTATCGGCGTTGTGTACGCCCAGACGGGATTTGAGGTCCGTGCCCTCCTTGCCGAACAAAGAGCCGAACCACGCACCGAGAATGCGGATGATGTCGCGGCGGTAATACAGAATCACTGCCAACTCGGTGCCCAACTGGATGATGGCGGTGAACGCGGCTCCTGGGTCGCTTCCGATCATCAGGTCACCGAGAATACGGATATGTGCGCTGGACGACACCGGCAGGTATTCGGTCAGCGCCTGTACAAGACCGAGCATAATCGCCTGGAAAAAGTTCATACAATGAATATAACTGGATATCTGAATATAACTCGATGTCGAACCGGCGAACAGAGCCCATTGATATGCATGAATGGAGCAGATGTCGCGCGACATGTGAAAGAGGGGAGCAGTATGGCAACATATCGCAAGCACAGGGCGTTCGCCCCGAAGGGATTTTTTGAATGCGAGGGGCGTGGCCTTCAATGGCTCGGTGAGGCACAGCCGCAAGGCGGGCCGCGCGTCGTGGAGGTGATTGGCTGGGACGACGGCTATCTCGATATTGAGCGCGTTGAGCCAGCTATGCCTACGCTTGAAGCCGCCCGCGCGTTCGGTGCCGCCTTGGCGCGCATGCACGATACTGGAGCGCCGCATTTCGGCTGTGCGCCCGCCGGTTACGACGGCATCTGCTATTTCGGCCCATTGCAGGACCCGGTACCGATGGATGTCGGCGCGTGGGATGACGTGGTCACGTATTACGCCGAGGGGCGTTTGCGTCCGATGGTCGAGTTGGGCATGCGTCGCGGCGAATTTGACGAGCATGACATGGAATTGACCGAGCGGGTGATTGAGGCATTGCCCGATGTGCTTGGCCGCGCGGCGAGGGACAGCCCTGCACGCGTGCATGGCGACCTGTGGAGCGGCAACGTGATGTGGACGGCCAGCCGCGGCGAAACTGAAGCCGTGCTCATCGATCCGGCGGCACATGGTGGACACCGCGAGGAGGATCTGTCGATGCTTGCCTTGTTCGGTGTCACGCATTACCGCGACATCATCGAGGGCTACCAGTCGGTACATCCACTCAAGGCCGGTTGGCAGGAGCGCACGACGCTATGGCAGTTATATCCAATTGCTGGCCATTGCGCATTCTTCGGCGGCGGCTATGTGAGCCAATATCGCTCGATGTGCCGATCCTTGCTCGGTTAGAGGCTCTTGTAAGTAAAGAGCTGTTAGAAGCTTGCTAGGTCTCATATTTCACGCGACATATTACACATGGCTCACTTCGCGGATTGTTTTCGCTGCGAGCGAGTGCGACACGCCCGCTTTGCGGATGTGGCGTTGTCGATTATAGTGGGTACTCGTGCTTCTGCGGCATGCCGTAGGGGATAAGCGCGGACATAGCTTAGTTGGTAAAGCGCAACCTTGCCAAGGTTGAGACCGCGGGTTCGAGTCCCGTTGTCCGCTCTAGGTCCGAAGAGTTGACAGACCTTACGGTGGGTTAGCCAAGCGGTTAGGCAGCGGCCTGCAAAGCCGTATAGACGAGTTCGACTCTCGTACCCACCTCTCATCTAGGCGGAGCGATTCGCCACGATGACGCAAGACCGGGCGGTTGGCGCAGTGGTAGCGCACTTCCCTGACACGGAAGGGGTCACAAGTTCGAATCTTGTATCGCCCACGATAAGCCGAAGTAATTCGGCTTATATAACTGAACAACGCTACGGGTGATTGGCGCAGCGGCTAGCGCACTTCCTTCACACGGAAGGGGTCGTAGGTTCGATTCCTACATCACCCACTTGGTTCACTGCTTGTGGTGAACGTTGTGCGGACATAGCTTAGTTGGTAAAGCGCAACCTTGCCAAGGTTGAGACCGCGGGTTCGAGTCCCGTTGTCCGCTCCATTGCCCGCCGTGCGCGGGTTTTTTTTATTGTTCGTTCATTGTCCCCGCCCCCCATTTGTGAAGCTCGTGTGAAGAGCGCTAAGGGCTTCGTGCACATTCTTCATTCAGCTAGACAAAGGCATTTGCGCTGTTTCATCGTGGAAAGATATGAAGCTATTGGGTTTGTAACCAAGGAGCCGAGATGGAGCTTGACAAGTGGAGCGAACGATATCAAACGCGCCGTCGCAGGGCGAGGCATATGGCTGAGGAGCAGCGACGGCACGCTTGGTGGCAAGTGGCTGGCTGCTTGATGGTGATTGCCGTTATGCAAGGCATAATGCTGTGTTGTGTGCCGCATGCTCAGGCGGGTACTGGGTGTGCTTCGGCATTCGGATTGGCTGAAGCTAAAGGGCTGGCAGAGCAGTACACAAAAGCTGCTTCCTTGCCCAGTGGGCTTTGTCGTGCGTCATTGGTGTGGCCTATGTCTGAACCAGTTAACATAACAAACCCTTTTGATGAGCCTGCACAGCCATGGATGCCAGGGCATCGAGGTATTGATCTGGAAGCGGTGACAGGTGAACAGCTATTAGCACCCACTGACGGTGTGATTTCATTTGCAGGGATGGTGGCAGGCAAGCAGGTGGTGAGCATTCGCTGCCGCAAGCTTACACTTACCTTCGAACCAGCCGTTACTGATTTAGATGTTGGAGCGCCTGTGAAACGAGGCACATCATTTGCAACAGTGGGAGAGAAGTCTGATCATTGCGATGGCTCTTGCCTGCATTGGGGTGTGCGGCGTGATAAGAGCGCGTATCTCGACCCTCAAGATCTTGTTTCGCTGCGGCGTATTGCCTTAAAACCTGTGTCCTGAAGGCAATACGCCGCAATGATTAGTCAACCGCTATTACTTCTTCTTGGTGTACATCTGCGTGTTAAGTAGCGTGGTGTAACGCTTGATGACTTTCGGGCGAATTACCTTCATTGAGGCAGTCATTAAGCCGTTTTCCTGAGTGAACTCCTCAGGTAAGATGATGAACTTGCGCACGGATTCGGCACGTGACACGCCCTCGTTGGCCTGATCGACCCACTTCTGCACTTCGGCGCGCACGGCGGCGTTGGTGGCCGCGTCTTGCAAGGACATGTGCTTGTCAAGACCCTTAGAAGCCAGCCATGGGCGCAGAGTTTGCTCATCTAAGGTAACGAGTGCACAGATAAATGGGCGTTTGTCTCCCAATACCAATGCCTGAGAAACAAACTCGCAGCGTTGAATGATCTCTTCAATAGGAGCGGGAGCCACGTTTTTGCCACCAGCAGTAATAATGAGATCTTTCTTACGGCCAGTGATATACAGGAAGCCGTCATTGTCAATACGCCCTAAATCACCAGTGGCATACCAGCCGTCCTCAGTAAACGAATCTTTGCTTGCTTCTTCGTTCTTGTGGTAGCGAGGGAACACTGCCGTGCCTTTGACCTGAATTTCTCCATCCTCGGCGATACGCAGCGAAAAACCTGGGAAGGTAATGCCGACTGAACTGGTGTGGAACGGCACCCCCAAGGGGCTGAACGCGCATGGTGCTGTGGTTTCAGTCAAGCCGTACCCCTCGTACACTGGGATATTTGCGCCGCGGAAAAATTCCATCAGCTTCGGGTCAAGTGGAGCGCCGCCGGCTACAATCCACTTGGCACGCCCGCCAAGCACTTCACGCAATGGGGCATACACCAATGGGTCGAACGCGGTGCGGCGTGCGCGAGTGAGCCTCGATGCTTTGCCTTTTTCACTGACTTCCTGCATGTATTTTTGCGCCGTCACCACAGCCGAGGCGAATGCCATGCCCTTGGCGCCGTGCCCAGCCTTTTGCGACGCGGCGTTGTAGACTTTTTCCAGCACGCGCGGCACCACAATCATTACGGAAGGTTTAGAGAATTGCAGGTCGGCGATTAGTGTTGTGATACCTTGCGCAATATCGATACGCATCTCGCTAGCTACGCAAATGTAGTTAATTGCGCGGGCAAATGAATGCGCCTGAGGCAGGAACAGCAGCACGTTATTTTTCGGATCATGCAACAGGTCAGGCATGTAATCAGGCAGATTAAGTGCAGTAGTGCAATAATGCTCGTGCGTCATCTCCACGCCCTTGGGTGCTGCTGTGGAGCCGGAAGTGTAGACGATGGAACACAAGTCAGTTTTCTTCACCGAGTTGATACGTTGGTCAAGTTTTTCGTCACTAATGCTTGTGCCATAGGCCTTCAATTCATCGAGTCCGCCCGTTTCAATGGTGATGATGTGCTCTAGAGAGGGGCATTCCTCAACGGCACCGTCTGCCTTGTGGCGCATATTAGTGTCCTGCACAATCAGCAGTTTTGCGTCGGAATTGTTGACAATGTTGCGAATCTGCTCTGCTGAATCAGTGTCGTACACAGTAGCCAGCACGCCGCCACATGCCATCACCGCCGCATCCGTGAGATTCCATTCGTAGCAGGTGCGACACATGAAGGCCACGCTATCGCCCTTCTTCAATCCGTAGTGAAGCAATCCCTTGGCCACAGCGCGCACTTCAGATAGAAACTCGTTGGCTGTTTTGGTTGTCCACTCGTCGTTATTCTTATAGCTGTACAGTGGGTCATCTCCGCGGCGTTTGGCGCGATCGGCATAGATGTCGTAAATGGACATGCCTTCGTCCAGTGGTGGCTTGCCTTGGGTGGTGGAAGTGAGCAGTCCTGTCACTGGATCAATTTCGGTTGTGGTTGAATACCCTGGCCCCCATTCATCTGTGTGCGGCAGCGTGATGCCATGCTCGTCCACAACGGCAATATTGCCGGCATAATCAGGATCATCACCTGAATTGCCGCTACCTGGATGCACGAAATCAGCGCCAAGGCTTAAGGCTTTACGGGTGAGATTCATGGCTTGCTGCTTCACAGAGGAAATAACGGACACGTGGTTCTCCTTGTGCATTACTTCGTAGATGTCCTGCTTCTCAAAACAGTTAGTCTAATCGTCAAAACGCAACACGTCACCTTACGGAAGCGTAAGGAAAGTGAAGGAAGCGGTTCATGCAATGGGAAGCAGAACAGTGGGGTGGTTTGTTTTTTCAGTGGACTGTTCTCATATATGAAGTGGCGTTCATCAGCTGGAAAATTGGGTGTCATCGTCCAATGCCATCGGTTACACTATCACGCGGTGTAACACTCATTAGCCAATAGCTAGAAAGGGCTTCTTATGGCTGAACAGAAGGAAGCCAAAGTGACCTTCGGCGTGCTGAACGAAACGTCAGACGTTGAATCTCGCGTCGCATTGACGCCGGACATTGTCACTAGGCTTAGCAGGAACGCGATTTCCTGCATGATTGAAAGCGGCGCTGGAAATGCTGCGCAATACACGGATGAGGATTACAGGGATGCCGGCGCAACAGTCGCTTCCCGTGATGATATTCTCGCCAAGGCTGACGCGCTGGGATTCGTTGACCGTCCGTGTGCTGAGACTCTCGCCAAACTCAAGGCAGGGCAATGGGTGATTGGCATGCTCGGCTCGTTCACCGATGTTGACTATGTGAAGTCCTTGGAATCGGCCGGATTGGTGGGTGTGGCCATTGAGAAGCTGCCGCGTCAGCTCAGCTCCGCGCAGTCCATGGACGAGATGACTTCCCAGAACTCCGTGATGGGGTACAAGGCCGCCATTACTGCCGCTGACGCTTATGGTGCGTTCTTGCCGATGATGACCACCGCTGCTGGAACGATTCGTCCGGCCAAGGCACTGGTGTTGGGTGCAGGTATCGCCGGTCTTCAGGCCATTGGCACATTGAAGCGCCTCGGCGCGGTCGTCACCGCGTATGATGTGCGCCCGGCTTCCAAGGGTGAAGTCGAGTCGCTGGGAGCCAAGTTCCTTGATTTGGGTCTTGATTTTTCTGCTGGTCAAGGCGAAGGTGGTTACGCTCGTGCGCTGAGTGCTGAAGAACAGGCGCAGCAGCAAGCAGCCGTGGACGAGAAAGCAGCCAGTTTTGACATCGTCATCACCACGGCCAAGGTGCCGGGGCGCAAGCCCCCAGTGCTGTTGACCAAGGCCGGTGTGGACGGCTTGCACCGTGGTGCCGTGGTCGTTGATTGTGCAGCGTCTGAACTTGGCGGCAACGTCGAAGGTTCCAAGGTTGGCGAACAGATCACCGCCGGTGGCGTCAAACTCATCGGTGCACCATATCTTGCCAGCGGAGTGGCCACCACCGCGTCCAATCTGCTGAGCCGCAATGTGGCCGACGTGCTGAGCCACTTCGTGCATGACGGCAAGCTTGGCATGGACTTAAATGAGGAACTTGACAATGCGCTGGTGGTCGCCGGTCGCGTCGAGAACAAGGAAGCGAAGCAAGAAGAGGAGTAAGAAATGCCCACACTCGTTGTTTCCATCACGCTGTTTGTGCTGGCATTGCTGATTGGCATCGAAGTTATCGGCAAAGTGCCGGCCACCTTGCACACCCCGCTGATGTCGGGTGCGAACTCGATTCATGGCATTGTCATCGTCGGCGTGGTAATTGTGGCAGCCGAAGCCAACTCGCCACTCGCCTACGTGTTCATCTTCCTAGCCGCGGTACTCGGCACGATGAACGTGGTCGGCGGATATGTGGTCACCGACCGCATGCTAGAAATGTTCAAGTCCGGCAAGTCTGACAAGAAGGGGGAGGGCAAGTAAATGGACGTGTCCAATACCGTCGCCGCCATCGATATCGTCGCATGGTTTGTCTATTTGTTTTCGGCCGTCATGTTTGTGGTCGGCTTGCATTTCATGAACTCCCCAAAGACGGCTCGTAAAGGCAATAGCCTGTCTGCGTTCGGCATGGTGGTGGCTGTTGTTATGGCCTTCATTGTGTTGTTTGCCAAGGGTTTTGTGAACATGGTTGCCGTTGTCGTGCTGGTGCTTGGCATTCTCATTGGCGCTGCAGCAGGCGTAGTTTCCGCCAAGAAGGTGGAGATGACCGATATGCCACAGCTTGTCTCAGTGTTCAACACTGTGGGCGGTGGTGCGGCTGCGCTCGTGGCATTGAATGACGTGCTTACCAAAGCTGAATCTCCAGATGTGGTGGTGCTTATCACCGCGGGGCTCGGTATTCTTATCGGTGCTGTCACGTTCACTGGCTCGCTGATTGCCGCCGGTAAATTGCAAGGCATTAAGTGGGTCAAGAAGCTTGCTTTGCCAGGCAAGGGCGTGTGGAATATTGTGTTCGCACTGCTTTCGGTTATTGCGTTAGTCATGCTGTGTGTGCAACCTGAACAGCGTTTGCTGTGGTCAATTCTGATTACCGTGTTCGCCCTGTGCTACGGCTTGGTGTTCGTCATTCCAATTGGCGGTGCGGACATGCCAGTGGTGATTTCCGTGTTGAACGCTTGCACCGGCACTGCTGTGGCCATGAGCGGTCTCGCTATCGATAACGTGGCGCTGATTGTGGCTGGAGCGCTTGTTGGCTCAGCTGGCGTGACCTTGTCTATTCTGATGGCTCAGGCCATGAACCGCCCGTTGCTGTCGGTGTTGGCCGGCGGCTTTGGTGGCGGCTCGGGTGCCGCCGCGGCTGGCGACGGCCCCGAAGGCATCATGAAGGAGACTTCCGCCGACGATTTGGCCGTGCAGCTGGTATATGCCGAGAAGGTCATTTTTGTGCCGGGCTTTGGCTTGGCGCAGGCTCAGGCGCAACGCGAGTTAGCTGATCTTGGTGAGCTGCTTAAAGGCCACGGCGTAGAAGTTACCTATGCTATTCATCCTGTGGCCGGCCGTATGCCCGGCCACATGAACGTGCTGTTGGCCGAGGCCAATGTGCCCTATGAGGAACTCATTGATCTCGACGAGATCAACCCGCAGTTCCCGCAAGCGAATGTGGCACTTGTTGTTGGCGCGAACGACGTCACCAACCCAGCTGCGCGCAAGCCCGGCACAGCGGTGTCTGGCATGCCTATTCTCGATGTTGACAAGTCGCAGAATGTCGTGGTCATGAAGCGTGGCCGTGGCACAGGGTACGCCGGTATTCAAAACGAGCTCTATTTTGAGGACAATACTCAGATGGTGTTTGGTGACGCGAAGAAGAGCCTGCAAGCGGTTATTGCCGCCGTCAAGGAACTTCTTGCGTAGCACTGCATACTGTCGAGCAAAATAGTTCTTGATGTTGCTTATGAAGTGGTCGTCCTTATCTTGTGGTGGGGGCGACCACTTTCATGCTTTTGCGATGATGATGGAATTAGGGGAGCTGTGACAAAGAAAAATAGACATAGGTGCTAATAAATTTTTCTTGAGATTTTTTACAAAAACTATTGTCATATGGATGTTTCGCCGTTAGATTGAACTGTTGTTCATATATTTACACACGAAACAGAAAGCTATACGATGCCTCAGCAGAATACACCTTCAGATGCCGTTGAGTCTTCTCGCAGTGCAGCACTTACCATTCCAGACCTCATCACTATTGGCGTGTTCACTGCGCTGTATTTCATGATGGTCGCCGTGGCTACATTGTTTAGCACTCTCGCCTTGATGGGGTTTGGTTCGATTTTCTTGCCGGCAGTTTGTGCGCTGATTAGTGGCTGCGTCTACATGTTGGCAGTCGCGCGTGTTGGCAAGTTTGGTGCAATTAGCGTGATGGGCATTGTTATCGGCCTATTTCTGTTCATTTCAGGGCATTTCATCCTGTCGTTTGTGGCCAGTCTTGTATTTCCTCTTGCTGCCGACTGTATTGCTCGCATTGGTATCTATCGCAACAAAGTCACCATTCTCATCAGTTATGTGGTGTTCAGCTATGGCTTGACCGGTCCGATTTTGCCATTGTGGTTCATGAAGGACGCATATGTGAGTACATTGCAGGCTCGCGGCAAGGATGCGGCATATATTAATAGCGTCTTTGCGCACGTTAATATGGGCACGTTCTTCCTGTCGATGCTGGCAATTCTGGTTTGCGCTTTACTTGGCGGCTGGTTTGGTCAGCGCATGATGAAGAAGCATTTTGTGAAGGCTGGCATTGCCTGATGGCTCTTGATCCTAGAGCCAAACTGTATTTGCTGCTGCTTTCTAATCTGTTGCTGTTTTTTCATGTTGGCATGATAGTGGAAGTGGTAGTGGTGACAGTGCTACTTATTACGCTTTGTGCTGCGGGGCGCTATGTTGCAGGAGTGCGCATGGCTGTCATATATGTGCTGTTACTTGCCGGCACATGGATTTCGCTAACGGCAGATAATATGTGGCTGCATATGTTGGGCCTGCTTTCGGTGGGTTTGCGCATGATTATGCCGTGTTTAATCGCTGGTGTGTATGCGTTCACAACCACTAGCGTGAGTGAGTTTGTTTGCGTGATGCGGCGTATGCGTGTGCCAGAGACGTTGATTATTCCTTGCGTGGTGTGCATCCGCTTCTTTCCGACGATTCGTCTGAATTATCGCCGGATTCGTCGCGCTATGGCATTGCGTGGCATAGCACGCGAGCCCTTCGCATTGGTATGTCATCCTGCTCGGACGCTGGAGTATATTCTGATGCCGCTGCTGATGAACGCAACAAGTGTTGCGCAAGATTTGTCCATTGCTGCGCTTACTAAGGGGCTGGGGTTGGACAATACGCACACATGCATGACCCAGATTCGCATGCGTTTGATTGATTGGTTAGCCATGCTGATCTGCACAGTGCTGCTGGTGTTGGACATAGGGGGAGCGCTGTGAATGCTGAGAGGTCTGGTGGCACTGTGAGTGCCGGAAATGTTGCAAATGCTGAGAAAGCTGAGATGCAGGCGCGTGAATGCGCTCTAGAGCAGATTGTTGCCCAAACAAAGCAATGCTCTTTCTTGTATCATCTTGGCGAAAATTCGCAGGATGCTGTGAGTGCTCTTGACCGTATTGATTGCACGATTCGTCAAGGTGAAGTGGTGGTGTTGTGCGGACAAAGCGGTTGTGGGAAAACCACATACACGCGATTGTTGAACGGGCTAATACCGAACTTCTATCGCGGGCAATTGAGTGGATCGCATATGACATGCGGTTTGCAAACTGAAATGTCACCTATTGAAGACTACGTGCCGTATGTTGGCAGTGTATTTCAGAATCCTGAAACAGGGTATTTCAACGCTCGCTCCACCGACGAACTGGCGTTCCCGTGCGAAAACATGGGCATGGATCCTAAAGATATTCGCAATCGTGTAGAGCAAATAGCACACCGCTTTGGTATTGAACAGTTGTTAGATCGCGATATTGTCACGTTGTCTGGTGGCCAGAAACAGCAGTTGGCAGTTGCGGCATCAACCATGCTTCATCCGCGCGTTGTCGTTATGGATGAGCCTACTGGCAATTTGGATGCGCAAGCTGTGTGGCGTCTGCATGACATGATTGCTCAGCTGAAAGCAGAAGGCATGACCATTATTATTGCCGAACATCGTTTGGCTTGGTGTGTTGACGTAGCTAATCGTTTTATTGTCTTTGAGCATGGTGCTGTTGTGGGTGATTACAGCACGTCTGATTTTTTGGCAATTCAAGACATTGAAGCCCGTGGATTGCGTGCGCTGGATATTACGCCATATCGGCGTGCGGTTGAACGCGCGATTACTGATGGTCGAGCGTCGAATGGTGCGGCAGTATCGACACTGCCAGCAGCAAACGATGAGCCACCAATTATCAGTACACACAATCTTGCCATCGGATATAACAAGCGTGAATTATGTGGCCGTGCAACACGCAAATGGAGCAAAAGTATTGATGATATGCGGCTGTATAGCGGTGAAATCGTTGGCCTTATGGGGCATAACGGCGCAGGCAAAAGCACGTTATCTCGAACGCTATGCGGATTAGAGAAGCCGATTGCAGGGCAAGTGTTGTTGCATGGCAAGAGCGCGAAGGCTTCCGAGTTGGTTAATGCAGGGTTTCTAGTCATGCAGAATGTCAACTACCAGTTGTTCGCCGACAGTGCCCGCGAGGAACTGCTCTTAGGCTTCGCTGATAGTGATGAGGCAGCACAAGCGCGATGTGACGAGATTTTAGGCAGTATGGATCTGCTTGATGTAGCGCAACGCCATCCGATGAGCCTGTCGGGAGGGCAGAAGCAGCGCCTCGCCATTGCGTGTGCGTTGATGTGCGATAAAGAAGTCATTATTTTAGATGAGCCAACGAGTGGTCTTGACCGACTGCACATGATGCAGGTAGGCAAGTTGTTGCAAATGCTGGCAAAACAAGGCAAAGCCGTGCTAGTGGTTACTCATGATGATGAACTTGCAGCGCAATGGTGTGACCGCATTGTTGCACTTGACAATGAAATGAATAGTGAGGTGTGTGCATGACATTCAACATCAACGACTGGAAAGCAGGCTGGGTGAGTTTTGAACACATCATCAACAGTGCTGAGCCAAGTTTGCAGCAAGCGTGGCGTGAATCAAGCAAAGCTGCACGTCGCAATCCGCTATTTGCATTGATGATGTTGGGTGGCGCACAACGTTTCTGGCGTAAAGCCTGCACCACATCATCCAAAGAATACAAGGCGGGTGTTGGCGGATGGCATATCGAAGCACTGCCTGATGGTATTGCAACTGCCGGCTTGCGCCTGACGTGGTTAGATAAGTTATCCAAGCCAATCGGAACGTATGATTATGTGCTTGCGCATATGTTGCAGCGCGGGTTGGAAGGCAAACAATGCTACGTATTTCATGCGCTCGATGGTGTGCCTGGCAATCCGTTTAACGTGTTGATCGCCATGGATCCAATGCCTGAGCGAGCGGCGCTCGCGCACGGAGGGCCGCTTAGTCACACCCACTTCCAGTATGCCAGCAGTGAAGACAAGCTCATCGTTGGCACAGGGAGCAATGCGAAACTACGTCGTCGTATGTGGTACCCGACTATGTGTGCTGCGGAGGGCACGTTGCTTGACCAGTGCAATATCGTGCGCTCGTTGCATCATTTGCCGGTGTGGAGCGAGTTGCCGAGCTGATGCATCGGGGGGGCGGACATCTCGAACTACAGTGCGCATCAACTCACCGAATACCGTCGAAACGACATTGGGTTCGTCTTCCAGTTCTACAATCTTGTCGTCAATCAAAGCACTGGGCTTCCACAGCAACGAAACCACGATGTATATCTATCGCAAAACGATATTGCTGTCCGCCTTGGACCTTTTCGCCGGATATGGATTCGGCGCGTGGTTGCATCGTTATATCATCACGGAAGTACCGCCGGATGAGGTCATGTTCGATCCTGCCATCGGTTGGCTTGTGTTTGTCATGCCGGCTGCGGTGGTAGGTGTGGTATTGGCGGGGCTTGGCTGGGTGGTCTACCGTCGGCTGAAGACGGTGGATATGCTTGAGGCACTCAAATCGGTGGAATAGGGTGTCCGATTCGCTTGCGTGAACAGAAATTGCTGTCGAAAACTGTCAATATGCACAAGTATGCGTCGCTGGCGGCTGGAGTAAGGTGATGCGGCGGAAAGGATTACACAACTATGTACATTCATTCAAAAAACGCTTCAATTGCATTCAAACTGGTTATTGCATTGCTGGGCACTGCCGCTCTGTTGTATGAGATTGGCTTTGGCTACGGCTATTTCCGTGTCAGCTTTTTCTACTATTTCACCAATTTGAGCAATGTGGCTGTGGTGGGGTATCTGTGGGCTGCGGCTATTGTGCTGCTGCAGCGCGAGGACTTGTGGCCTGCTCCGTTCATGCCTAAGCTCAAGCATGCATTGATGCTAGCGATTACAGTGACCTGGCTTGTTGCGCATTTTCTCCTTGATGGAGGCTCGGTGTTCAAAGATGGTACGTTCCATTGGACGATGCTGGTGGTGCATTACATTGTGTCCATCGCCATGATTCTTGACTGGTTGCTCTTTGATGCTAAAGGTACGATGAGTAAGAATGAGCCGCCGACTTGGATTGTGTTCCCGCTGGTGTATCTTGCCTACGTCATGCTGCTCGTATGGGGTTTTGGTCTTGTGATAAAACCTGAAGAGAACAGCCGCTGGCCGTATGGTTTTCTTGATTTTGATAAGCTTGGCGTGCCAAGTGTGACGATGACGATTGTTGCTTTGATTGCAGTGTTCCTAGCAGTGGGATACCTTTATTTGCTGATTGACCGTTTAACCAATAAGGAATTAGACGGCGCAAGTAAGTAGCCTTTTAAGTAGCCTTCGCTGCGCGTTATTTTAGGCGAAGTGCTTAACTTCCTTCCTCTGTTATTTCAAGCGAAGCATGGCGCAGCTTTGAAATCTTGTTGATGGCTTGCATGTGCTTAAGGCAGGATTTATCCGCTCGGTTTTGCCTTGCCTAGAATAACAAAGAATGCAGTTTGACTGGCAACGGCGTCGCTCTTGTCTGAGCGGTGTGTATGATTAAGAACGTTGCTTTGGCGAGGGAAGCTTGTGATTGAACAAGACTTCCGTTATCGACTCGGCGTATTTACTCTCCTTATGGGTGTTTTCGGCGCGTCGTGGCGCCAATAAGAAAACGACAGGTTGTTAAGGAGAATATCAATATGGCTAATACCGTTGATCTCAAAGCTGAAGTCCGCTCCGAGTTCGGCAAGGGTGTTGCTCGTCGTCTGCGTGTTGCAGGCAAGATTCCGGCCACTATCTATGCCGGTGGCGCTGAGCCCGAGTTCGTGACCCTGCCGATGCGTGAAACCACTTTGGCTTTGCGTCGCACGAACGCACTGTTCACCATTGCTATCGGCAGTAAGAAGAAGATGGCAGTCGTTAAGGATGTGCAGAAGAACCCAGTTAAGCGCATTGTCGAGCATATCGACTTCCTCGAAGTGAAGAAGGGCGAGAAGATCGCCGTTGAGGTGCCGGTGTTCGTTGAAGGCTCGCCTAAGGGTGCTGCTGTAGCCTTCATTGATATTCAGCAGATTCAGGTTCGCGCTGATGTGGCCAACCTTCCTGAGAGGATTGTTGTGAACGTTGACGGCCTGACCAATGGCAGTAAGGTGCTGCTTAAGGACATCGAACTGCCCAAGGGTGTTGAGCTCGGCCATGACGATGTTGAAGAGTCTGTTGTCACTGTCGAAGTGCCGAAGGAAGCTGCTCAGTCCACAGCTCCTGCCGCTGCTGAAGGCGAAGCCGGTGGCGAGGCTCCTGCTGCAGAATAAGTCGTAAGGACGCTTGTAATAACGAAGACCCGCTTAAGAACAGTGGGTCTTCGTTGTTTTTCACGATGTGAACCCAGTTTTACGACATGTGGCCTGTCTGTGAGAGAGTAAGTATCGGGCTTGGCCACAAGCGCGAGCAATATCCCAAGAACCAGCCGTCAAAAGACGGCCTTGAAGTTAAAAGAAGATAACATGAGCGAACATACACATCATAATCCTGCAGCCCTTGACAAGCTTGCTGAAGCATTCACGGTTTTACCAAACGATAATCCAGCTTCGGACGCCAAGCGTGCCGAACTTATTGATAAGCCAGCATTTGGCCAACTGTTCTCTGACAATATGGCTCACATGAGCTGGACGAAGGGCGAGGGGTGGTCCGATCGTCGCATCGAGCCTTACGCCCCCCTCAAGATGGATCCGGGCGCATCCGTATTGCACTATGCGCAGGAATGTTTTGAAGGTTTGAAGGCCTATCGTCATGCTGACGGCTCCACTTGGCTGTTCCGTCCGGATGTGAACGCCGAGCGTTTCCAGAATTCCGCCAAGCGTCTCTATCTGCCGGAGCTGCCCATCGACGACTTCCTTGGTTCTGTCGCAGCCCTAGTCAAGCGCGACGTCAACTGGGTGCCGAGCCGGCGCGAATACACGTTGTACATGCGCCCCTTCATGTTCGCCTCCGAACCGTTCCTCGGCGTGCGCGCCCCGCAGGAAGTGGATTACTGTGTAATTGCCTCCCCATCCGGCCCGTATTTCCCGGGCGGCATCAAGCCGGTGAGTATCTGGGTGGAAGACAAGTGGTTCCGCACCGGCCCTGGTGGAACCGGCTTCGCCAAGTGCGGTGGCAACTATGCCGCCTCGCTGCTCGGCGAATACAAAGGCATCGAAAATGGCTGCGAGCAGGTGTGCTTCGTGGACGCCGCCACCAAGACCTACCTTGAAGAGCTTGGCGGCATGAACGTAATGGTGGTGCACAAGGACGGCCATGTGGAAACCCCGTCGTTGACCGGCAACATCTTGCCTGGTGTCACCCGCCGCTCGCTGATCCAGCTCATTGAGGACGACGGACGCGATGTGGTTGAGACCATGATCGCACTCGATCAGCTGCTTGAAGAGATTAAGTCCGGTGAAGTCAGCGAAGTGTTCGCGTGCGGCACCGCCGCCATCATTACCCCGATTGGGCGCTTCAAGTCCGAGAAGTTTGACGTGACTGTGGCAGACGGCGGCTCCGGCGATCTCACGTTGAAGCTGCGCGAGCAGTTGTTGGGAATTCAGTTGGGTGAGATCGAAGATCCGCATAACTGGATGTGGAAGGTGTGCTGATTTTTCTTCCTACTCGCGTGCTACGTATTTAGTGCGTTAACCGCTGGAGGGCGGGACTTACCATATTGGATACACTCAAGGCTGTTTGGCCAAGCTTACATTCCAACATGGTAAGCCCGCCCTCCAGCTCGTTTTGCTGGTGTGTTGCGTGCTCGCGGGAGGGCTGGCTAGGGGAGCGAATGACAGGTGGGGGAGTGATGGGTTATGCTCGTGGGAGTTTGAGTATGTGAGTGCTGGGGAAGGAACGCGTAGATGACGCTGGACAGTAA
>CAVFKU010000007.1:0-37740 GCA_963623245.1 Parabacteroides merdae | reverse complement strand
TTAACCCAACATCTCACGACACGAGCTGACGACAACCATGCACCACCTGTATACAAACCACAAGGGACGAACTATCTCTAGCCCAATCTTGTATATGTCAAGCCCAGGTAAGGTTCTTCGCGTTGCATCGAATTAATCCACATGCTCCGCCGCTTGTGCGGGCCCCCGTCAATTTCTTTGAGTTTTAGCCTTGCGGCCGTACTCCCCAGGCGGGATGCTTAACGCGTTAGCTCCGACACGGAACCCGTGGAATGGGCCCCACATCCAGCATCCACCGTTTACGGCGTGGACTACCAGGGTATCTAATCCTGTTCGCTCCCCACGCTTTCGCACCTCAGCGTCAGTGTCGGCCCAGCAGGCTGCCTTCGCCGTCGGTGTTCTTCCCGATATCTGCGCATTCCACCGCTACACATGGAATTCCACCTGCCCCTACCGCACTCGAGATGCCCAGTTCGAAATCCGACCGAGGGTTGAGCCCCCGGTTTAAAGACCTCGCTTAAGCATCCGCCTACGCGCGCTTTACGCCCAATGAATCCGGATAACGCTTGCACCCTACGTATTACCGCGGCTGCTGGCACGTAGTTAGCCGGTGCTTATTCGAAAGGTACACTCACTTGCGCTTGCTCCCTAACAAAAGCGGTTTACAACCCGAAGGCCGTCATCCCGCACGCGGCGTCGCTGCATCAGGCTTGCGCCCATTGTGCAATATTCCCCACTGCTGCCTCCCGTAGGAGTCTGGGCCGTATCTCAGTCCCAATGTGGCCGGTCGCCCTCTCAGGCCGGCTACCCGTCGTAGGCTTGGTAGGCCATTACCCCACCAACTACCTGATAGGACGCGACCCCATCCCATACCGATAAATCTTTCCCACAATCACATGTGATCATGTGGAGCATCCGGCATTACCACCCGTTTCCAGGAGCTATTCCGGTGTATGGGGCAGGTTGGTCACGCATTACTCACCCGTTCGCCACTCTCACAACCGGTGCAAGCACCAGTTGATCCCGTTCGACTTGCATGTGTAAAGCACGCCGCCAGCGTTCATCCTGAGCCAGAATCGAACCCTCCATAAAAAATTTCATGAAGAGAACCATTAAATGACTCTCATATATTTCATTGACGGAACGTCCTATAAGGAAGGACGTTCGCACAAAAACCTCACCGATCTTTAACCGCGCTAGCGGACCTGCCTAAACAGGCGACCAATGAACTGGCAATTATTGACTATAAAAAGTAGTACAAACACGCTCTTGAGTTCTCAAACCACCACCGCACCAACTCGAAGGAGTTTCTCTTGGAGGGAAGTCCTCCGTGCTGAGCAGCAAGAGATAAACTTACACATGGTTGCCGACTTGCGCAAATCGAAGAGCGCAAAAGAGCTAGAAACCGTTGAAATCAAGCGGCTTCTTCGGCGTGTCGCAACGGGGCATTTTGAACCGTTGCACTCAGGATACTCCTGATTTTCACAGGTCATGGTAATCGCAAAATCCCCCGTCTTCGGCGTGTCGCATGAACAATGCACAGAGAGCAGAGCGCTAGACGGCCGGATAACAGCAGAACAGGCTGTTAAACAGCGGAACAGAAAGACACAAACAACGCAGGAGACAGGACGTAGTCTTAAAGCATGAGCAAGAAAAAGATCGCAGTACTTACAGGCGCGGGCATCTCCACCTGTGCAGGCATCCCCGACTTTCGCGGGCCGCAGGGCGTGTGGACGAAGCACCCCGAACAGATGAGTGTCTATGACATCGACGCATTCACTACTGATAAAGAGGAACGCGAATACTCTTGGCGCTGGCAGAAGGAGTCGCCGGTGTGGAACGCCCAGCCGGGCGCGGCGCACAGGGCGCTGGTCAAACTGGAACAGGCGGGCATGCTGACGCTCTTGGCCACGCAGAACTTCGACGCACTGCACGAGAAGGCCGGCAACAGCCCAGAGGTGATTGTGAACCTGCACGGCACCATCGGCACGTCGCACTGCATGAAATGCCATCAGCAATACGACACGGCCGAAATCATGGCGCGGCTGGACGACGAGCCGGCCCCGCGCTGCCACCGCACGTTGCCATACAGCGGCGATATGCCATGCAACGGCATGATCAAGACGGATGTGGTGTATTTCGGCGAGGCGTTGCCGGACGGGGCGATCGAGAAGTCGTACCGGCTGGCGAGCACCGCCGATGAGCTGTGGGTGGTCGGCTCGACTTTGGAGGTGATGCCGGCGGCCAGCATCGTGCCCGTGGCCGCGCAGGCTGGGGTGCCGATCACCATCATGAATATGGGCAGCACACCATACGACCGATTGGCCACGCGGCTCATCCACGAAGACATCGCCACCGCCCTGCCCGCGCTGGTTGACGAGACGATTGCGGGTGGCGAATAGCTAATTACATAAATACTGAATCAGACGATACTCAATCTGATTATGCGTCGGCCTTGCGCACCTCGATGGTTTCGATGCGACGGCCGTCGATCTTGGTGGCGGTCATGTCGTAGCCTTCGTCCGAGTGCAGCACGTCGCCGACCTCGCCCATCTTGCCGGTGTGTGCCAGGAAATAGCCGGCCACCGTTTCGTAAGGGCCGTCCTCCAGCTCGATGCCCGTCAGATCTTCAAAATCCTCAAGCGTGGTACCGCCTTCGATGGAGGCCACGCCGTTGACGAAGACGCTGTTGCGTTGCGTGCGTTCGCCGCCCTTCTCCTCCGGCAGATCATATTCGTCGCGGATGTCACCCACCAGCTCCTCGGTCATGTCTTCGAGCGTGACGATGCCATCCGTGCCGCCGTATTCGTCGATGACGACGGCCAGATGGATGCCGCGTTTGCGCAACAGCTCCAAGCTCGGCAATAGTTTGGACGTGCCAGGCAGCGAGATGCCCTCACGAACCACGTCGGCCACGGTGTTCGCGTTCGGGTCACGCACGTCCAGCAGGTCGCGCACATGCACAAAGCCAAGCACGTCATCGAAATCCTTGCCGGTCACCGGGTAACGCGAATACGGCTGATCGCGCACGAACGCGGCGGCCTCTTCAAGCGACTGGTTGCCATCGATGAACACCACATCGGCGCGCGGGCGCATCACCTCGGCCACAATCGTTTCGGAGGCGTCGAACACATCATCAAGAATCGTGCGCTCGTCCTTGCTCAGGTTGGAGTTGGAGCTGACCAATACGCGCAACTCATCGTCGGACACCTCGGATTCGGTTTCGTTCGGGTCGAAGCCAAGCAGACGAACAATACCGTTGGTGTTCTTGCCGATCAGCCAAATCAACGGACGGCATACCTTGGAGAACACATCAATGGCCGGCACCACCGCGCGTGCGATGGCCTCGTTGCGTTGCATGGCGATGCGCTTGGGCACCAGTTCCGAAATCACGATGGAGCAATAAGAAATCACCAGCGTGACGACGATGGTGGTGATCGGCGCGGCCACGTTCTGCGGCACGCCCCAGCCCACCACCACGGGCACGATGAAGGGGGAAATTGAGGATTCGCCGAACGAAGCGGACAGGAAGCCGGACAACGTCACGCCGATTTGCACACTGGACAGGAAGGTGTTCGGATCGCGCGCGATTTTCGCCACGCGCGCGCCGCGGGCATCCTCCAATTCCATCCGGTCGATCTGCGAGCCGCGTAGGCTCACCAGCGCCAGCTCGGTTCCAGCAAATATGGAACCGAGAAGCAGGAAGATGAAAATCAGCAGAATGTTCAAGCCAAGTGACATGCTTTCACTTTATCCGTTCGGCATGTCATTGGCATGTCATTTGGTATATCAATACTGCGTCAATATCGCACCAACCCATGTCAATACCGCGGCTTGTTCGGCGTTGGGGAGAAAATGGCGCCATGAACGTCGACGGCCTTGAGGTGCAGGTGGTGCGCAAGCCCATTAAAAATATGTATCTGCGCGTTAAGCCGCCAGACGGAAACGTGGTGATTTCTGCACCGAAACGCATGAGAGACAAGGACATCGCTGCGTTCGTGCGCGCAAGACACGCGTGGATCGAGGCCAATCAAAGCAAAATAAGGGCAAACAGGCGTCAAGATCCCGCTCAATCAACGGTTTGGACCGATGAGTTGCGCCGGCAAGCGGCCGCCAACATCAACGCCACCCTGCCTTCGTTGTTGGCGCGCTGGGAGACAATAATTGGCAAGGCACCCACGCGCATCACCTTGCGTGCCATGACCTCGCGCTGGGGATCATGCACGCCGCGCACGGGACGTATTCGGCTGAATCTGCAATTGGGATTGTTGGATGAGCGGTTTTTAGAATATGTATTAGTGCATGAACTGACCCACCTGTGGGAACGCGGACACGGCGCGGGATTCCAGCGACGCATGAACGCGTATCTGCCCAACTGGAAGCAGTTGCGGCGCGAACTCAACCGGCAAAACGTACGTTATACCAACGATTGACATAGTGCCAACAACAGGTCTACAGTGAGTTGTGAAAATAGACATGCTGTCGAAAAGTATGTCTAGCCAACGTGTCGAGCCACGATCCGACGACGAATCATCGCGCAGAAGCGACTCGACCACAAACGAGAAAGAAGATAGAGCCATGCTGTTTCAGGTCTACGGCGATAATGCCGTCTACCAATGGATTGGATGGATCCTCGTATTCTGCTGTCTAATTGGCGCCAATGAACTGGCGCGTCGCACCCGAACCGGCGGCGTGATTGCGTTCCTCGTGGTGCCAGCCATCCTAACCGTCTATTTCATTACCATCTATGTGGCTGCGGCCTGCGGCGCAAGCTGGGCAATCAACAACCCCACCTACGTGCACATGACCAGCTGGTTCCACTACGCCAAACTCTATGCCGCCACCGCCGGGTGCATCGGCTTCATGGCGCTCAAATACAAGTGGGGCTCCATCGGCAAATCCGAATGGTTCAAGTGCTTCCCGTTCGTGATCGTGGCCATCAACATTCTGATCGCCGTCGTCTCCGACTTTGAATCCGCCGTGCGCGCATGGGGCACCACATGGGTTTCCACCGAAGGCGTGACGCTGATGGGCGGCTGGCACAACGTGCTCAACGGCGTTGCCGGCCTGATCAATATCGCCTGTATGACCGGCTGGTTCGGCATCTACGTGTCGAAGAAAAAGGAAGACATGCTCTGGCCTGATATGACTTGGGTGTTCATCGTGGCCTACGACATTTGGAATTTCTGCTACACCTATAACTGCTTGCCCACCCACGCTTGGTATTGCGGCTTGGCGCTGCTACTTGCACCCACGGTGGCAAATTTCTTCTGGAACAAGGGCGGCTGGATTCAGAACCGCGCCAACACGCTCGCACTGTGGTGCATGTTCGCGCAGGTGTTCCCAATGTTCCAAGATTATTCGAACTTCTCTGTTCAGTCAGTGAACAATCCGAACGTGAATCTCACGGTTTCGATTCTGGCACTTGTGGCCAATGTGCTCGCGTTCGGCTACATCATGTACCGTGCAAAGAAGCAGAATGTGAACCCGTGGCTCAAGGAAGTGTTCAAGGGCACTAAGGACTACGAACAGGCTATCGCCCGCGCCGAGTAGTCGACGTTCAGCTAGCGTTTGGCTGACGTTTGGCTGCCATCTGATCAGCATCTGGCATCTGGTCGGCATGTAGCCAGCGTTATGCTTCTCTGTGACCCCTGTTCGAGTGCAACATGCCGTGGTGGTATGTTTTGCGTTTGAACAGGGGTCGTATTAAAGTGGGGCGAGTTGTCCTGCGAAGCAGAACAACACCCACGGGGCTGTAGCTCAGTTGGTAGAGCGCTTCGTTCGCATCGAAGAGGTCGTGGTTTCGACTACCATCAGCTCCACGAAAGCCCGCTGCATTCATTCCACCGCAGCGGGCTTTTCTTGTACTTTTCGCGCTAAACTGGGGTTATAGGGTTATAGGCCAAGATTTCTCAACTACGCTTCGCTCCGCTTGAAATGGCGGAGAGATGGCGCGTCGAAACGCTGAGGGCGGATGGCTACCAGCGATTTATTATGGTTTTCACTTTAGCTAGCAGCGTTTCTTTTGCTGAAGGCAGCCTGTATTCCGAATCAAACAACACAGCAATTCGCTTCTTCAAGCTGGTATGTGCAGCGCCGAAATCTTCGACTGTTTTTCGCGCCGATGTATTCATATGCTGTGAGTAGACACGGAGCAGCTGCTGCGCTTCATGGCTAAATGTGTGAGGGGGGGGGGTGAACAAATTATGCGCATGCTTCAGCAAACGCTTAGGAGTAAAGCGCCCATAATTTTCCCCTGTCTGGTTCATGCCAGTGATACGACGTTTCAAGTAGCAATGATCAAGATCCGCGTAAATTGTGGCGTCACAGGTCAAAGCAATTAAGAACAGCCACGTATCTTGAAAACGAGGAAATACGTCATTGTGCTCCTTTTGCACCAACTGCATCATGGCAATATTCCACACCATCGTGCACCCAGCAGCCCAATTGAATATCAACGCCGTCTTCAACGGATTCGGCACCGTGGCAAACGCACGATTCTGCGAACGAGGATTCGACAAATCAGCGTCCACATTAACAACATCCGTATAATACAAACCCGCTTTCTGCGGTTCACATGTTGCCAACTGTTCTGCAGCTTTGCCCAGTTTTTCTGGCAGCCAGTAGTCATCCTGATCAGCAAACGCGAAATAGTCGTAAGCTTCGGCATTAGCCGCATACACCATATCCATAAAGTTCAGAGCGCAGCCTTTGTTACGCTCATTCACCGCAAAATCAATGTTCGAATGCTCACGAGCGTACTGTTCGCAAATCGCCGCCGTTCCATCAGTGGAACCATCATCACGAATCACCAACGTCACATCAACATTTTCCTGAGCCAAAATACTGTCAATCTGCTCAGCCACGTATTTCTCGCCGTTGTACGTCGCCATCATCACCAACACACGCGGGTTGGTGGTAGCTGCTGCAGCAACCTCATTCTCAACCATTGTCACTCTCCTGTTGCATTCAACGATTTCTTGAGCCTACGGGCGCTAGCGCTTAACAGCAGTCATAATAACAGGAGATGGAGTTTTATGGGGTTAGCGCTGTCCTCAAACGCGGAGATACTTAAGAATATGAGTGACGAGTATGGGCTGAGTGAGCGTGCAGGCGTGACAAATACGATGACAGCAAACGCAGATGTGAACGCAAAGACAAACGCGAACGCAAAGACGGGTGCAGACGCGAACGCAAGCGCGAAAACGAATACGGGTGCAAATGTGAACGTCGGCACAGACCTCATACCGAAGGGCACGGTGGTGCTGGCGGCCACTCCGATCGGCAATGTCGCGGACGCCTCCGAACGGCTCAAGGCGCTCCTGGCGCACGCCGATATCGTGGCCGCGGAGGACACGCGTCGCCTGTACGACCTGGCGAATCGTCTAGGCGTGCATGTGGGCGGCAAAGTCGTCGCCTATCACGACCACAATGAGCGCGACAAGGCCGACGGGTTGCTCGACCAAGTCGAATCACGGGACGCCACGGTGTTGGTCGTTTCCGACGCGGGTATGCCCACCATCAACGACCCCGGCCTGGCGATCGTGCGCCGAGCCATTGAACGGGGGCTCAACGTCACGTGTGCGCCGGGGCCGAGCGCGGTGCTCGATGCGCTGGCGCTCTCAGGCTTGCCCACCGACCGTTTCTGCTACGAGGGTTTCCTGCCGCGCAAGCATTCCGAACGCACCCAATACCTGAGAACCCTGCAAGGCGAACGCCGCACGATGGTGTTCTACGAGACACTGCACCGCATTGCCGAATCGATGGAGGATCTGCTCGATGCCTTCGGCCCGAATCGCCCGATGGCTTTGTGCCGTGAGCTGACCAAGGATTACGAGCAAGTGCGACGCGGCACCATTTCAGACATTCACAACAGCGTGCAGAGCGACCCTCCGCGCGGCGAAATGGTGCTGGTGGTTGGCGGCGCATCTGACAAAGAGGCCAGCGAGGCCGCACCGAACAGCCTGTCCATCGAGGAGCTGGCCGTGCTCGCCATCGACCGCGCGTTGGAGGACGGCTTACGCATCAAGGAGGCCATCGGTCAGGTGGTGGACGAGCACCCGCTGCCCGACGGCTCGCTGCCCAACCGCAAACAGGTGTATGCGGCGGTGCTTGACATCAAGGGGCAATAATACATTAAAGACCGCTTTCAATCGGCACGGGACATATCTAGGGAATCCAGCGAATCAAGCAACACCTTCAACGCACGATGCACGCCCGGCCCGCCCGCTTGCGATATGTATTCGAGCAAATGCGCATCGGCCTTGGGATTCACCACCAGCCAGCGCCTCAAGTCGGGCACATGGCGCGCGATATGCCACAACACCTCCACATCGGTGTCGGGATCGGCGGCCACGGAAGACGTCAACAGCAGCGGCGGCGAAGGCGGGTCCAGCTCAGGTCGGTGAGATACTGCCCGCATCCCTGCACCTCCACTAACACCATCGCCAACACTAGCTTCGGCTCCAGCACCAATCCCGGCCAACCGTTCAAGACGGCCAACCCTAGTCAGCGAGCGCAACTGCCGCATTTTGCGCTTCATTAATCAGTGCCTTTCGCCCTTGCACTCGCTGTAATACAGGCGCACAGTGTTGAAAAAAGCATGAGCACGCGGCACTGTGGACATGCAAGGATTTTCGTTCAAAATCTCTATGCAATCGTCGGGATTGAAGTGATACGCCTGCATGAAATCGACCATCTGATCAACAAATGCGGTTGTGGTAGGGCAGCCACTGAACATCGAAGCAATATCGCAAGCCGTGCGTTGCGGGCTGGTAATGTTCAAGTCCCCGATTGACGTCATGTGCGTTTTGGCAACTTTACGCGAGAAGACGCGAACACGCCGACCGTGCCGCATCGCGCGGTAATGCGAATTTGACAACACGTCTAATGTGTTGGGAAAATCGCCACCCATCCACACCCAGAGCGCAGTAAGTGCGCACGCGGCCGTGGGGAAAGGAATGAGCGTCTGCACAATAAGTGCACGGCCATATAAGGTATTGGCATGTTCAGCCCAATATCCGCTGCTGGTATCAAGCACATGAATCGTACCCATACGTGCCAGTCGGTTAAGGCTTAAGGGGCCAGGAAGATCACGTTCATGCAGCACGGGTGGAATTATGGGAGTTTTCGTTGTTGAAATTTTCATGGTCAGACCATATATCTATCTGGCAAGAGTGCGCCACAGCACTTTGGGAAAATGTGGAAATGTGGATATGTGACGCTTGGCGACAAGAAAAATGTGTATAAGACTGTGCATCATTTTGGGGTTCTGTGGAATTCATAAAGAGTTATCCACATACAAAAGATTTCTCCACTAGGGTTCGCCTCGGTCGAAATGATAGGAAAGGGGATAGTGGCCCCATACGCTTTTGTTTGGGACAAAGGACAGGAACAGAGTGTCCCCGCCGCGCCGGATAATCAAGCCTTATGAGTCATATTCTGGTGAATGTCGCATGGCCTTACGCGAACGGCCCTCGTCATATCGGCCATGTGGCCGGTTTTGGCGTGCCGTCGGACGTGTACGCGCGCTACGAGCGCATGAAGGGCAATGACGTGCTGATGGTGTCGGGCACGGACGAACACGGCACCCCCATTCTCGTGGAAGCGGAGAAGGAGGGTCTGAGCGCACAGGAGCTGGCGAACCGTTATAACCGCGTCATCGCCAAGGATTTGTGCGATTTGGGCTTGAGCTACGATCTGTTCACCCGCACCACCACCGGCAATCACGAGCAGGTGGTGCAGGAGCTGTTCAAGCAGTGCCTCGCCAACGGCTATATCTATAAGGGCACGCAGCAAGTGGCCATCTCTCCTTCGACCGGCCGCACACTGCCCGACCGCTATATCGAGGGCGAATGCCCGATCTGCCATACGCAAGGCGCGCGCGGCGATCAGTGCGACGCCTGCGGCAACGAGCTTGACCCAGACGAGTTGATCAACCCCGTCTCCAAAATCAACGGCGAAACCCCGCGTTTCGAACAGACCGAGCATTTCTTCCTTGACCTGCCAGCGCTGGCCGAGGCAAACCTTGCTTGGCTCAACACCCGCGAAGGCTGGCGCACCAACGTCATCAACTTCTCCAAGGGCCTGTTCAAGGAGGTCAAACCTCGCGCCATCACGCGCGACATCGACTGGGGTATCCCTGTGCCGGCTGCCGGCTGGATCGACAACCCGAACAAGAAGCTGTATGTGTGGTTCGACGCGGTGATCGGCTATCTGTCGGCCTCTATTGAATGGGCGCGGCGCAAGGGCAATCCCGAAGCGTGGCGCGAATGGTGGAACAATCCCGAAGCCCCCGCCTACTATTTCATGGGTAAGGACAACATCACCTTCCATTCGCAGATTTGGCCTTCCGAAATGCTCGCCTACAACGGCCAAGGTTCCAAGGGCGGCGAGACGGGCGAATATGGCCCGCTGAACATGCCTGAGCAGGTGGTGGCGAGCGAGTTCATGACGATGGAGGGCAAGAAGTTCTCCTCCTCGCGCGGCATCGTGATTTATGTCAAGGATATTCTCGCGCGCTATCCGGTGGACGCCGTGCGCTATTACATTTCCATCGCCGGCCCCGAAAGTTCCGACTCCGACTTCACTTGGGCCGAGTTCGTGCGCCACAACAACGAGGAGCTGGCCGCGTCTTGGGGCAATCTGGTCAATCGCGTGGCCAATCTTGTTGCCAAGAACTTCGGTGAGATTCCGCCGTTGAACGAAGCCTCGATGACGGGCGAAGACCGTGCGCTGCTGGCCGAGACGGCAGCCGCTTTCGACACGGTGGGCGGTTATATCGGCAGCCACCATCAGAAAGCCGCGCTGCTTGAAGTGATGCGAGTGGTGGGTGAGATCAACAAATACATTTCCGCCACTGAACCTTGGAAAATCAAGGATGATCAGGCGCGGCTGGGCACGGTGCTGCATGTGGCGGCTCAAGCCGTTTCGGACGCGAACCACTTGCTGGCCCCGTTCCTGCCGCACGCCTCGCAAAAGGTGTTCGAGGCGCTGGGCGGCAAGGGCACCTTCTCGCCGTTGCCGCGTTTGGAAGAGGTCGAGGACTTGGACAAGCCGAACTTCTCCTATCCGATCATCACCGGCGATTACGTGTTGGGCGAGACGGTTCATCCTTGGCGCAGTGAACCCATCGAGGTCGGCGCGCCTGTGGCCAAGCCAACGCCGATTTTTGCGAAGATCCCGCCCGAGGCAGTCGAGGAGGAACTGGCTCGCTTCGACGAAGCGCTAGCCGCACGCCGCGAGGCCGAGGCACAGCGTCTCGCCGCCGAACAGGCCAAGCTTGAAAACTAAAGACACGGGCAAGATTGACGAGGTCGACAAAACCGATAACATCACAAACTCGTCACAAATTGCCAAGAAGATTTTCAGGCAGGAATATCATTACCTCAAGGGAATGGCATTTATATAGAACATGTCAGCAGTTCACCTGCTGGCGAGGTTTCTTACATAAGGAACCCCATAACTGAACCCTTCTTCTCTCTTCTCTCTCACCCGGCGGTTCCCCCGCCGGGTTTCTCTTTTTCACGCACCCACTTTGGCCTATAACCCCTATAACCCTGATATTCTCTATAACCCCCATTTTGCAGGGTTGCTTATGGCTGTATAAGACAACCCAACGTCTACACTAGGGAGGCATGAGCGATATGAGCGCGTTGAATCTCCAAGCCGGCGACATAGTGGGCGGCTACACACTGGTTTCGCGTCTCGGCACTGGAGCCATGGGGTCGGTGTGGCGTGTGCGTGATGACGGCGGCCAGATGTACGCGATGAAAATTCTGCGTGATTCACTGTCGGATGAAGGCGGCGATCGGCAAGCTCAGCAGGATCCAAGCCTTAAGGAACACGTCACAGCTCGCGAGCGCTTGCGCCGTGAAGCATTGGCATTGCAGAAAATACACCATCCTGGAGTGTGCGACATCGTCGATATGGAATTGGATGATGCGCTGGCGTTCATCGTCACTGAACTTATCGAAGGAAAGAACCTCAAAGAGGACGTCGAAACTAATGGCGCATATGTAGGCAATGATTTGGAGCGGCTTGCCACCAAGCTGATTGATGCGGTCAAGGCCGTGCATGCAGCGGGCATTGTGCACCGTGATATTAAGCCGACGAATGTGATGGTGTCGGCAACAGGGCCTGTGTTGGTTGATTTCGGCATTGCCATGGGTGAGGACGAAAGCCATGTGACCCGCACTGGATTGGTGATGGGCACTCCTGGCTTTATTGCCCCTGAGATCATTGATGGCGCTGAATCCAGCGAGGCGACAGACTGGTGGTCGACGGCTTCGGTGCTGGCTTTCGCCGCAACCGGCAAGCCAGTGTTCGGTACCAAACCGATGATGGCGGTGTTGGAACGTGCCGCGGCCGGCAATGCGCATCTGGCAGGTTTGCCGCCGCACACGCTTACCGCGTTGCATAGCGCGTTGAGCCCAGATGCACACCAACGTTGCACGCCTGACCAGCTCATCCACGCCATTGCTTTGGACGCGCTAAACCCTCTCGCCTGGCAATCTTCGGACACCAACTCGAACACGGGTGAGACGGAGGTGGTGCACCCTTTTGAGCTATCGTCGCCAAATCGCGCGGCGCAATTATTAGAGCCATCACAGCAGATATTGCCAACCCGACCGTGCCGTAATGACGACCCGCGCACAATCTGGCTAAGTTCGACCGACGAAAACCCTGATGGCGCAACAGCTGTGATGCCTGTGCCTGCCGAACAGTGCACGGTGGCACTTGCCAGCGACCGTATTGGCCCCGATAGCGTTTCAGGAACAATTCTCCTGCCTGCTACCTCGCCGACGCGATTGGAGCAACTGCCGCAACCAATACAACCTCCACCGGCAAACCCTGCCGACATCAAACGCGGCCAATATCTTACGCGCGGCACACTGCCATTGGCCTTACTGGCAGTCGTACCGGCTCTGGCTGGTCTGCTGCATCCAATGGCAAGCATAGTGATGGCCGCCCTACTGTTTTGGCTACTGCTCACCATCGGTTCAAATACTGAATCACAACTGGAACGCGAAGGCCGGCGCGGGGGCATGAGAAAAGGATCTGATACTGCGCTGCGTCTGCTTTCGCTGCCGTGGCATTTGGTCAAAGCCGCGGGTTTGGCATTGGGGCGAACGCTGTTGTTCGCGTGCGTAGATATTGCGAGCGTGACCGTTGCCGCGTTGATACTGCAGCTTCCTTGGGAGATGGCACCGCTACCGATTGACGTGTGGCCGCACGTGGTTCCGTGGCTCACGGATGAGCCGATGTCTATTACAGGCTTAACACTTGTATGCATGGCGGCGGCATCATGGTTGCTTACCGCTTTCTGGCCACATGCAATGATACTGCGCCTCGGCGCCGGAACCCTATTCGCCCATCGGGGCGAGACTCCTCAGCTTGGCTCGGAATAACAGAAAATGAAACGAGTTTTACAGCGCGTTCGCCCCTGGGTTGTCCGTCAACTACACTGATGAACGTTACTTAAGTTATAGCTAAGGATTACGTATGGCCTCTAAGGAAGCACGCCGCAAATTGCGCGCCGAACGTGTCGCTGCTGCACAAACGAAAGCTGAGCGTCTTGCCCAAGAACAACATCAGCAAGCTGTCATCAGTGGCATTGTAGTAGGCATTATCGCCGTTCTTGCCTTAGTTATCGCCTTGCTTATTTGGCATCCATGGGTTAAAGCCAGCGAGGAAGATACAATGACTGTCGACCAAGCGTACGAACAGCTTCAGCAAGTCGAGGTCAAACCTTCAGTTGCCGACAGCAAAGGCGGCATTCTGCTGTCAAAAGACGGCGTGAACAAGTCTGTCGAAAACGTGCCAACTGTGGGTATTTATATGGATTTCATGTGCACTGGTTGCGGCAATTTCAACCGCACAGTCGAATCCACCTTGAAGAAAATGCTCGACGCTGGCCAAATCAACATCGAATTGCATCCCATGTCCTTCGGCGATCGGTGGAGTGCCGACAACTACTCCACTAGAGCTGCGAACATGTTGCTGTACATCATCGAGCATGACGACAACCCTGATCATATTCTTGACTTCATTGCCAATATGTTCAACGAGGATTTCCAGCCTGAAGAAAATTCAGGCGTCAAGACGTCCGACAGCCAGATGCAAGAACAAGCTCTGAATGCCGGCGTGCCGCAAAGTGTGGTGGACAAGGCCGTCAACGACAAATACACCGAATGGCTGGATGCTATTGACACGTACACGCCTAAGCGCAGTGAGCTGTGGAACACCTCCGGCACATATAAGGGTGAAATGACCACGCCCACCGTCACTATCAACGGAAACTACTGGAATATGACCCGCGCGCGTTCGACGGGCAACGACACCAAGGAAGCATTGCTTGCCTCGCTGGGCATCAGCGAAGATAATGTGGGTGTTGAAGGCAAGTTGCCTTCCATCGGAAGCGATGGCGAACCGCTGTACTGACGTGTCTTGAGCGTGTCGTTCATAGTAGCTGGTATGCTTCTTCAGTGCTTATGCACACGCCTCTTTAGCTCAGATGGCCAGAGCGGCCGCCTTGTAAGCGGCAGGTCGTCGGTTCGATCCCGACAAGAGGCTCGTTTCCTGTGTTGGGGGTACAATAAACAGCATCTCCATAAACATCACTATTCTTACTATGAGTAAGTTCTGGGAAGCCAACCCCCATGGCTTCCCGAATAGGGTAAGAGCGTCCCCCCAAAAGCTCTACCCGATTCCAGGGGGGCGGGTCCTTCCCTTCACCCCCCGCCCCCCTGTTTTCTTTCGCTATTGCATCAAGTTGAGCACACGGCATTTGTGGGGAAATGGGGAGCGCTTGGCAAGATTGCGCCGTTAACCCGTTTGTGCTTATTACGATAAGTGCGGATAGCTCGCTTGTGGAAATCAACGGAAAAGAGGCTGAGGTATGACACGCAGATGGACACCACAGCGTTTTGTGACATTGCGTCGCATTCGCGTCGCCGTGTGCGTGCTGGCTACGACGGCCGTTTGTGCAACGATGTTTGCCGCCGGTTCCAGTAAAGCCGTAGCTCTCAATGTCAATGGCACGACAACCACAGTGCGCACCTACGCTATGAGCGTTGACCGTCTGCTTGAAGAGCAGGGCGTAACCGTCAGAACCCATGATTTGGTTGAATCTTCCTCAGGCAATATGCTGACAAATCGAGCAGTTGTCACCGTGCGTAGCGCGTATCAAATCACTGTGACAGTTGATGGCGAAGATATTCCGTTTTGGACAGTGGCCGACAGTGCGGATCAACTCATCGGCTTCTTTAAAGCCAACGAGAACAAGGCTGCTGAAATCAGTGTCAATATCAGCAATATTTACAATCAGCTCACTGGCGGTTTAGTCATCAACAAGGAAGGCCCAGTAACGGTGATTGCCGACGGCAAAACTTCCGAAGCTCCAAACGGCAAACTGCCCGCAGCGTCCATCCTCGATTCCCAAGGCATCAACGTTGGTAAAGAAGACCGCGTCAGTGTCGAGGAGGAAGGAGAAAAGACGATTCTGCGCGTCAAACGTGTAACCCACGGGCAGGAAACGCGCAACAAAACCGTGCCATTTGGCACGCGAACCGTCATCGATTCGTCATTGCAACCTGGTGAAACTAAGATTGTGCAACAAGGGCAGAATGGCGAAACCCAGCAAGTGTACAACGTCACTTATGTCGACGGCGAAGCTGAAAGCGAAACACTGGTCAGTGAAACTACTGTCAAGGTAGCGCTTGACCAAATTGTGGCAGTTGGGCCTGCACGAAGTGAAAGTTCAGATACCAGCAGCAGCCAGATTGATACGGACACATCAAACGACAATACAGCCAACAATAGCGGCACGAACAGTAACACAAATAACAATACGAGTGACGACAACACACAGAGCGATTCCGACAATACAAGCAAAAGCGACAATTCTAATAATTCTGACAATTCTGACAATTCAGATAATTCAGATAAAAAAGATGATTCAGACAATGCTGGCCAAAAGGACGATTCATCAGATTCAAACAACGCCAGACTGTGGCATCCCACTGTAGCCCAGGCTCAAACATATGCCGCCGCCGCCGCCGCACAACGCGGTTGGACAGGTGAAGATTGGGACGCACTGGTGTGGATTTGGAACCATGAATCTAGCTGGCGCTGGAACGCGCAGAACCCAACTTCAACAGCATATGGCATTCCTCAATCACTGTATGCAATCTTCGATACGCCGGGCTACCGCGACGATGGCGCAGTGCAAATTGACTGGGGTTTGAATTACATCGCCCACCGATATGGCAGTCCAACCAAAGCCAAAGCTTTCTGGCTGCAAAAGCATTGGTACTGATCTGAAAGCCTGCCCAACCATGAGTGATAGCAACACACCCACGCCGTCCAAGCCTCTGCTCAACTCCGACCGTCTGCTCGGCGCGGCCGACATCCGTCGCATCGCTAACGAAGCCGGTATCAGCCCAACCAAGAAGTTCGGGCAGAACTTTGTTATTGACCCAGGCACTGTGCGTCGCATTGTGCGGCAGGCTGATGTTACCGTAGACACGCATGTGCTGGAAGTTGGGCCAGGGCTTGGTTCTCTCACGCTGGCAATTCTTGAAACGGGCGCCACAATGACAGCTGTGGAAATAGACCCGCCACTGGCTAAACGTTTGCCCCAAACGGTGGCTGAATTCATGCCTGAGGCGGCCAAACGCCTTACCGTCGTCAACTGCGATGCCCTTGACGTTGGATCAGAACAGTTGCCTGAATTTACTGACAATAAGCCGTTCACACTGGTTGCAAATCTGCCGTACAATGTGGCGACGCCGATTATCTTAACGCTGTTAGAGCGGTTTGACCATCTTGACTCGTTCGTGGTGATGGTTCAAAAAGAAGTGGCCGACCGTCTGGCGGCTGAACCAGGCAATAAAATTTATGGCACACCGAGCGTGAAACTCGCGTGGTACGGGCAAGCGAAACGAGTGGGAACCATTGGGCGCAATGTGTTCTGGCCGGCTCCGAATGTGGATTCCGCGCTGGTGCGATTCACTCGATCGACAACGCCACGGCCGCAAGAACTGCGCAAACCCACATTTGCCCTTATCGACATGGCATTCGCCGCGCGGCGCAAAACTTTGCACGCAGCATTGAAAAAACAAGTTCAGCCGCAAGTGTTTGAACGAGCAGGTATTGACCCGACCACGCGCGGAGAAACGCTGAGTGTCGATGATTTCATGGCACTGGCCGAAGCGGTTGAATCGTCTGGAACCGCCGCGTTGCATAATGCCATGTCACCTAGCGCTACCTCACCCAACGCCACGTCGACTAACGCCACAGCGCCCAACGCAATGGAGAAATAAGCGTGAACACCGCACCTGTCAGCGTCAACCCTGTTCGTGTCAGCGTGGAGTGCCCCGCGAAAACGAACCTCACACTTCATGTAGGCAAACCCCGCGAACAGTGGGGCGGCAGGCACAAAATCGACACTATCTATTGTGCAATCAGTCTTGCTGACACGCTCACTGCCACACAGAAGCCGCTTGGCACCGGATTTTCGCTGGAACTTCAAGGAAATTATCTCGGTGACTTATCGTCAGCAGATATGCGGCGCAACCACGCGGTACTCGCTCTGTTCGCTATGGCCAAAGAAGCGGGCCGTGAACCAGATGTCGCCTTGTCTATCGACAAACGCATCCCCGTGGGCGCAGGCCTGGCCGGTGGTTCCACTGATGCGGCCGGAACGATTCTCGCTTTGAACGAACTGTGGGGGCTTAACTGGCCACTTGACCGCCTAAAACAAGTGGCGGCCACCTTAGGGTCGGACATGCCATTTTGCCTTACGGGCGGCTATGCACATGGCACCGGCTATGGCGAACGAACGCAAACAATTGCGCCTGATTGCGATGAAGCCGCAACTTTGCGACAGCAAGGCTACTGCGGCTCGCTGGTGGTGGGAGCCTATTGCTCGCAGCTGAGCACACCGGAAGTATATGCCGCGTTTGACCAGCTGGGTGCCGGTGAAGGCGAGCACAACCATCTCCAACATGCGGCCATCAGTTTGCATCCGCGCAGCGGCGAAGCAATTGATGCGGCACTAAGGTCAGGGGCACGACACGCCTTTATTTCTGGTTCCGGCCCGTCAGTGGTGGCTTTCACACCAACACCGGCCATCCGCCAAGCTGTGATTACAGCATGGCAGCGTGATGGAAGCGTGGATCGCATTATTGCAGCCGAAGCACCGGCTGAACCGTCGGTCAAGCGTCACGGTTGCGCGATAAGCTGAGATGAGTAGAGAAAGGCAAGTGCATGAGCGCAATGTATGATGAGCGCACAGCTCGTGAAAAGTATATTCGCAATCGCCAGAGAAAAGTGCTGTCCATTACCGCCGCAATTCTAGTTGTGGCGCTTGTGGTGTCTTCTCTGTTCTTCTTCAAAGTGATTACTGTCAGCAAAAGCACCAAAACCACTGCCGAACCGAATTATGGGCAGGCTGTTCCTTGTGCTGCAAAGAATGAGGACGGCAGCGCTATGAAATGGTCGGATAACAACACTGTTCCCGTGCGTGTGCGCAACGGCACTGGGTTCGCGGGTCTTGCCGGAGCTGTTGGTGAAGCATTGCAAAATTATCAGTTCAATGTGACCGGCGTTGATGACTACACCAGTCACAATGTGGAACGCACTACAATCTACTTCGGCGAAAACGCCATCAACCCCGCTTACACCATCAACACCTATTTCAGTGATGCCGTGCTGGTGATGGACGACCGCAATGATCGTCTGGTCGATGTGGTGATTGGCGCCACCTTCAATGACCTTCAAAAAGGTAAAAAAGGCAGCACTATCGAAGATTTCCAAGGTTGCAAAACTGTGGATGAAATGAAGAAGATTGGTCTGCCCAAAGCCAGCGAGCATACCGAAGTCAACTAGAATCAGCAGTCAACTAGCGGTTCTGATACCAGCGTTTTAATTCTTCAATAGCAACCTCGCGCTCAACAGGGCCGTTATCAAGACGGTATTCCAACATGTGCTTGTAGGCTTGCCCGACCATTGGCCCAGGTTCAAGCCCGAGAATCTGCATGATTTCGTTGCCGTCAATATCGGGGCGAATCGCGTCAAAATCCTCTTGCTTTTTCAATTCGCGCACGCGCTCTTCCATCTCGTCCATTGCAGTCGAGAACACCAGCGCCTTACGCCGATTTTGCGTGGTGGCATCAGCGCGAGTCAGTCGGTTCAAGCGCTCATAGAGCGGCCCGGCATCTTTGACATAACGCCGCACAGCGGAATCAGTCCACGGTTCATCGACATATCCGTGGAAACGCAGGTGGAGGTTCACCAACTCACTGACGTCTTCGATGAGATGATGATCGAAATGCAGCGCACGTAGACGTTTGCGCGTCAGTTTCGCGCCCACCACGTCATGATGATGGAAGCTCACCTTGCCACCCTGCTCGAATCTGCGAGTTTTCGGCTTGCCGATGTCGTGCATTAGCGCAGCCAAGCGCAAGGTCAAATCGGGACGCGGCACCGGACCGTCATCGTCGGTTTCCAATGCCACAGCGCGGTCGAGCACAATCATGGTATGTTCAAACACATCTTTGTGGCGGTGATGTTCGTCAATTTGCAGCTGCAACGCCACGATTTCAGGGAATACGATGTCCGCCAACCCTGATTCGACAAGCACTTCGATACCAGCACGCAGCCGATCAGACAACAGCAGTTTGGTCAATTCGTCGCGCACGCGCTCAGCTGAAACGATACAAATCCGCTCGGTCATATCGGCGAGCGCCTCAGCAGTGTTCAGCTCGATATTAAATCCCAGTTGAGCCACGAATCGCACGGCACGCATCATGCGCAAGGGGTCGTCATCGAATGATTGGCGCGGGTCGACGGGTGTGCGCAATACGCCTTTAGCTAAATCATTAGCTCCTCCGAAAGGATCGACGAATTGCAGATCCGGCACACGCAAAGCCATGGCGTTGATGGTGAAATCGCGGCGTGACAGGTCGCCTTCCAGCGTGTCGCCGTAGCAGACTTCAGGTTTGCGTGAATCGGGGTCGTACGTATCGGCGCGATATGTGGTAACTTCCACTTGCACGGCGGTGCCGTCCTCACGACGGCGCATCGCCCCCAACGTGCCAAACTTGCGTCCCATATCCCAAAAACCGTCGCGGCCGAACTTGCGCAGAATCGGCTCGAATTGTTCAGGACGCGCCGAAGTGCAAAAATCAAGATCATGACTGGGGCGATGCAGCAAAAGATCGCGCACTGGGCCGCCCACTAAGGACAGTTCGTACCCCTCGTCGGCGAACATGCGCCCTAATTCCATGGCTTCCGGCCATACTTCAACATTCACTTGAGAAGCCCTTCTACACTTCTTCATCATTTCTTTTACGACCTCCAGCATACCGTTACCCTATATCCACATGGCTTTAGGTAAGGTGGGAATCATGATTACTCCCGCAGATCTTGCGCGTATGCTTAAACGCGCCGACGATACTGCGGCAGAGCATACCCAAAAACCCCGCGAAATTAGCCAATTGTTCTATACGTGTGAATCTGACGAGGTGCGTGAGTACAGCGGAGATTTCGCTTCCGTGACCATATCAGAGACAATATCGGAAACCATATCGGAACCACTTTCTGAATCGTTGACTGAATCATTGCCTGAATCATCGGCATCTCATGGGCCAACCCCTGCCATGATGCCTCCCAAGCGCACCACGGACGGCCCCACCACTTTCGCTTCGCTGGACGCACAGGAATTGCCCGTCGTGCGCGAATATTCCGCTGGTGGCTTGGTGTTCGACGAGCACAATCGTGTAGCGATCATCGCGCGGCATTCACGCAGCGGACATTTGGAATGGTGCCTGCCCAAGGGACATATCGAAAAGGGCGAAACACCACAGCAAACAGCAGTACGCGAAGTGCATGAAGAAACTGGCATCTTGGGCGAGGTTGTCGATTCCATTGCCACTATTGATTATTGGTTCACTGGCACTGCACAGCGTGTGCATAAACTTGTGCATCATTTTGCCTTAAAGCAAGTCGGCGGTGATTTAAGTGTTGAAGGCGATCCCGATCACGAGGCAGAAGACGCAATTTGGGTGAATTTCAACGATTTAGATGGTGTGCTCAGCTATCCCAACGAGCGTAAAATCGTATGGCTGTACGCACGCAAAATGAATAGGCAGAATGAATAGGCAGGCGGGCGAGTGAGGCGTTGGAAGCAAATGTCGCAGGCTTGCGCGGCATGCATGTTGAGTGTAATTATGGCCGTGATTTGCGCCGTAGCCGTTGTGCCAAGCGCACAGGCCACGAGCAGCGGGCAAATCGTAAGCGTAGATGAATCAACTGCTGTGGTCACCGACACGTCCGGCTACCATTTCAAAGCCACAATCACCAACAATAGCGATACTTCATGGTCGGAAGGCAATCTTGCGCTGTATATCAACGCATTGTATATCTTCACTTCGCGCACCGATATGCAAGAATGGGCGCAAGCACAAAACGCCATTCCTGCAACTAACGAACTTGGCAACATCCAAGTGCCAGCACTGGCTGCAGGGCAAAGCACCACAGTGACCATTGATGCGCCGTCCGATAACGCCGCACTCAAGCGCATTTTATCGTGGGGGCCAAAACCACTGCTCATCGCCTACACGCATGACGACGAAACGGTGAGCTTACGTTCTTTTCTCACTCGTTCGGTTGACGGGCTGAACAATGCGTCCACACCCGCCATGCAAATCACCATGGTCATGCCTTTAACCAGCAGTCATTGGCAAGTAAACAACGACACCTTGGATTCGCTGGTCAATAGCAAAGCCATAACGGGCAACCAGAGTGAACAGACTGACAAACAAAGCGACGTACAAAGCGACGTACAAAGCGAAACTGCCGTCACGCTCAACGTAAACTACACGCGGCTTGACCGCACGTTCAGCGAGACACTGTCAAAGCATCCTCAACTGCAAACTGTCGCCGACCCTACATACCTCAATGCGCTTGCCGTGCCGCCGCAAGTAACAGCAATAATGCAACCGGCCATGTTCGACATTACTGCCTACGCTGCAAGCAGCGACACGCAACGCTACACCGATGCTGGCTTGGCGGCAACAGCGTGGAACAGCGACGCCGCACTGGCGCAATATCGTGAAGCGTTAGGCGACAACAATGCCGCCACCGCCACCATCGCATGGCAAGGCCAAGGGCGTTGGACAAGCGAAGCACTTAACGCGGCGCGTACCCAAGGGTATGACACCGTCATCTCCACGTATGATTTTGAATCCTCAGACACCAGCACTGTGCATACTGGAACTAATGTGGTGTCCACTGAAGCCGGAGATGTCACCGTATTAGTGGAACAACGCGAACTGGGCAACCTCGCCAAAGGCAAAGCCACCAGCTCCAAAGCGCAAGCCGAATCCACTGAAGCTGGGCGTCTCGCTCGGTTTGTGGCACAAAGCGCGTTCTATCAAATGGAACAGCCATACACTCAACGCAATCTTCTGGTCTGTTTTGACACTAACGCGAGCGCAACCACCATCGACTGCTTCATGAGCGCCGTCGAAGCTTCATCGTGGTTGGACATTACTGATTTGAACACACTTATTGCAACCACGCCATACGCCACCGGCGAACAGGCGCAAGACAATGTCCCCCGTGAAACTGGTTTAAGCGACAAACGCATCAAAGCTGTTGACAGCGCACTATCTTCCTTGTCGACAACACGCAACAACATCATTCGTTTCCGCGACAGCATTATCAGCAGCAACGACACACAGTCGGATGACGCTCAGGCATTGGCGCGGCAGGACGCCAATAAAACCGGCGAATATCCAAAACGCGACGCATGGATTAAACGAATGTTAAACGCGCACGATGTGCTTGCGCTGCACGCCATGGCCGGCAATGACACACACAGCACAATTGCAAGTACCATGCTCGCCGGCGCGAATCATCTTTCTGACACTTTGCTCAATTGCATCGCGCTGACCCCATCCGAAACAGTGACCATGCTTTCCGAAACCGCTTCCATGCCGGTAACCGTCAGCAATAGCACGCCATACCCCGTGCAAGTATATGTCTCTTCAATCAGCGATTCGCCAGAAATCGCCACTTCGCGTCGCACCACAGTCACCATTCCTGCACACGGCGAAGCCCAAGTAACCTTCAACTTGCGGGCAGCCACCTCAGGCACAGCGACAGCAACCATCACGCTGGAAGACTATAACGGCAATCAGTTCGGTCAATCGCAAAAAACAACAATCAATTGCGTGCTGAAAATCAGCGATATGACAGGATTTGCCATCATTGCCATTGCTCTTGCGCTTGGGGTGCTCGGCTTGTGGCGTCAGTTCCATCGCAAGAAGGATCCTGACGAATGAGCTCGAATGTCAATCGCAATTCGTTGATTATGGCTTCAGGCACGATGGCGTCGCGCATCACCGGCCAGATTCGCACCATTCTGCTCGCTGCATGCCTAGGCACCACTGGCATTGCTGCAAATGCCTACCAAACTGGCGCAATGATTCCGCAAGTGCTGTTCACTGTAATTTCCGGCGGTATTTTCAACGCCGTGCTTGTACCGCAAATCGTGCGCACTTTGAAAAAACGGGACGCACAAACCCAGTTGAACAAGCTCATCACGCTGGCAATCATCATGTTGCTCGCACTGGCGTTGCTTATGATGGCCGCCACACCGCTGCTGACCATGCTGTATCTTGATTCCAGCTGGAATGCAGCGCAGCGTGCCTTGGTTAATTCGTTCACGTTGTGGTGTATGCCGCAAATCTTTTTTTATGGCCTATACACTGTGCTCGGCCAGATTCTCGCCGCGAAAGACAATTTCGCCACCTACGCATGGAGTTCGGTGGGCGCAAACGTTATCAGTTGTTTAGGATTCGTATGGTTTCTGGTGCTGTTTGGCGCTTCAAGCCATGCGCCCCTTGCATTCTGGACAACATCGAAAATGGCGCTTACAGCCGGTACGTGGACACTGGGCGTGGCATTTCAGGCACTGGTGCTGTTCGTGCCGCTGCTACGTTTAGGCTTTAAATATCGCCCTTGTTTCGGGATACATGGCATTGGGCTCAAATCCATGGGGCCGGTGGCCGCGTGGAGTTTCGGCGTGATGGTAGTGCAAGAGTTGGCCAATATTGTCAACACGCGCATCACCAATGGCGCTCCCGCCGCCGGCAAAGATCTGTATGGTATCGCTGGCAATGCTTCCTACCAATACGCTTTTACGTTGTACATCCTGCCATATTCCTTGGTTGCTGTATCTATTGCGACGGCGATTTTCCCGAAAATCTCACGTGCTGTTGCCGACCCTAATCTCAATGCGGCACGAGCCGATTTAAGCGATGCGTTGCGCAACTTAAGCATCATGATGATGTTTTTCACAGCAGTGATGATTGTGATGCCAGTGCCGATTACCATTGCGCTGTTGCCCAGTGTTGATGTGTCTAAAGCTGGGCTGATTGCCGAGCCGCTGATTATGCTTGCATTAGGATTGCCTTTCACCAGCGCCTATCTGCTTATTCAGCGCACTTTCTACGCTTTTGAAGACGGCAAACATCCGTTTCTTTTCCAATGCGCGGTTAATGGAATTCAGGCGCTATGCGCTTTAGCGTGCACTGTTGTGTTGCCGCCGCGATATTGGACGGCTGGTGTCGCATTGGCGTTAACTCTTGGCAATGTGTTGAGCTTCCCTGTGTTAGTGCTCATGTTGCGCCGTCGATTTGAAGGTCGTATGGATGGCCGACGCATTGCCATGACGTATGCCAAAACCTGCGTTGCTGCCGTGATGGCTGGTTTGGCAACTTGGCTACTCACGAACCCAGTGATGTCGCTGCTTGGCGCCAATCTTTCTCACGGCAGGTTGAATTGGTTTCAGGCAGTTGGGTTTTGTGCGATAGCGACCATTCTTCTTGCCACAGTATATGCGGGCGTGCTTATTGCTCTTCGTTGCGATGAGTTCACCGGTCTGCTAGCTCATGTGACTGCCAAACTGTCGCGCAGAGCTTCACAAGCCAGTCTCGACGCCGAATCATCCACTTTGCCGTCGGTGGAAGATACGAGGGTTGAAAGGATGGTTGTGTCGTCTATTTCCTCGACTATCCCCACGACTAGAATGACGGTTGCGCGGGCGCGTATATCGACGCAATCATCTGCTCAAGATTGGGATGGAGTTGGAGGAATAATGGAGCCCCAATTGGCTGATACCTTGTTTAATCGGTACACCTTGGTTGCTTCATTGCGCAATGAGGCGGGCATACAGGCTTGGAAGGCGAACGATCGTGTGCTGGGGCGCAGCTGCCAGCTGTTCATCATCACTGCGACAAATGCGTTGAATGACATATCTCCCGCAGTGTCGGCAGTGGGTCGTCGTCATGGTTTCACGCCAGTAATGCAATTCCGCAAAGTCGGTGACGCGGCTGTGCTGGTTACCGATATGGAAGCCGGATTGTCGTTGACAGAATACTTGCACGGTCGCACGCAAGATGTGCTGAGCACAGAAGCGATACGCTCTATAATCGGCGAAACTGCAACGCTGATCGCTTCAGTGCGCACACCGCGTCTTTCCACTAACACCATACGCATCTCCAGCAATGGTCTGGAAATCGCTGATGCCACAATAGCTAACCTGCTAGCCGAACCCACTCATGCTCCTGATGAAATGAGTGGTGAACCGCTGGCAATTCGTCAACTAGCTGCAGTGCTGTATGCGTTGGTGACAAAAACTCCATCACATATGGACACTGTTTTCGATATGCAGCAGCTAGACGAAACAGTGCCGAGCGAGTTTCGTGTGATTATCAACCGCGGATTGGGGTTAGGTGACGGTGATACACGCACTGAGCCCATGATGTCATTGAGTGAGATTCACGCGCTGTTGGGTGAATGGACGCCGATTCGTGAGCTTTCTAGTCAAGACATCGCCTTGCCGAGTGATGCTGGCGAGGGTTCAATCGCTACAACGCCGTTGCGGCATGTGGATGATAGTGAGTTGGCGCAGTTGTCAAGCGATGTTGTTTCCAAGCAAAAGCTGCGTAATTTGACTATTTCGCATGCACCTGAACGAGTGCAAGCCGAACCTAAGAAGCTCGAAGACAATAACGCGTCTGAGGAAAGTGAGACGCCGAAAAACGACGAACCGCCGAGGGAAAACGAGACATCTAAGGAAAACAGAACATCTAAGAAAAACGGGACGTCTAAAGAAAACAAGGCATCAGTGAATATGGTGCCTAAAGAAATGACGACGCATATGTCGCCAGCAAACGGCGGTAAACAAACGCGGCAGTCGTCTAATGCCAGTGCTCCTCAAGTAAGCGTCGCAAGTCATCAGCGAAGCTCTGCTCAATTAGCAGCCACACCATCCAACACTGTCGAAGCGGATAATTGGATACAGCCTCCAAGTTTCGCGCCGCAATCGAAGCATGTTGTGAACGATGACGACGATTCACATAATAATCTTGCCAATCATCGTCTGTTTGGCAAAGCCACCACTGCCACTGTGGTGGTCGCCATTGTCGCAATAACAGTGGCTGTAGCGTTGGCTTTCTCCATTCGTACTTTCCTCCCAGATGGCGATTCAGTCAATCCAAATAATGGTGAAAACAACAACTGGTCGGACACGAATCTTAACGACGTTCCGTTTGGCGACAGCAGTGACGACATATCGGGAGACGATTCCTCAATTCAGCAGGCCGCTGCTGAATCAGCAGACATCGAATCTATTACTGTTCCTGATTTCCTCGGCAAGTGATTGTGCTCACAGCTTGGATGCGGCGCAAACAGCGATAAGCGTTATAAGCTTGTGGATATTATGAGCGACACCATCCATGAAACCGTTGTCATCGGTTCCGGCCCAGCCGGTTACACCGCCGCCATCTACCTTGCCCGAGCGGGTCTGCGTCCAGTCATTGTCACGGGTGCCACCGCCCCTGGAGGCCAGCTCGTCAACACGACATTGGTTGAGAACTATCCTGGTTTCCCCGAGGGTATTCTGGGGCCAAATCTTATGGATGCCATGCAGCAACAAGCACAGCATTTTGGCGCCACGCTCATCGCGGACAATGTCACAGCCATTGACAACGCTGCCTCACCAGTAAAAACCCTCACGCTTGCCTCTAGTTGCCCCCTCAAAGCCCGCACGGTTATTATTGCCACCGGTTCGCAGTACCGCAAGCTTGGTGTGGCCGGTGAAATCGAATATTCAGGCCACGGCGTCTCCTATTGCGCCACCTGCGACGGCTTTTTCTTCAAAAACAAGCCCATTGTTGTTGTCGGAGGCGGAGATTCCGCATTCGAAGAAGCTCTGTATCTGACGCGCTTCGGGTCTTCAGTCACGCTGATTCATCGGCGTGAAGCATTTCGAGCCTCGGCGATCATGGTCGAACGCGCTCTGGCAAACGACAAGCTCACACTGCTGACAAATACTGTGGTCACAGCCATTCATGGCTCTAAAGCCGCTTCCTCACCGGACAGCATTGCTTCGGGTCTGCAACTCATGCTCGGGAACAATCAGACAGACGTCGGCAGCGTCACGCATATTGATATTCGTAATACACTCACCGGCGAAACTAGCACTATGGATACCAATGCTGTATTTGTAGCCATCGGGCACGTTCCAGACACTAAGTTTATGCATAATCTGCTTGATATGGATGCCGACGGCTATATTCTTGTCGACGGTGCCTCAACCCGAACTTCCGCCCTCGGTATATTCGCCGCCGGCGATTGCGTCGACCGCATTTACCGCCAAGCCATAAGCGCCGCCGGCATGGGTTGCCGCGCTGCCCTAGATGCCCAATACTATCTCGCCGCCTTAGACGCCAGCTAACCCCATATACGCCTTATCACAACAGATTTCTCCACTCTGCGCGCACTTACGCGTGCTTCGCTCGAAATGACACGGGTTAACTATGTCTTTTCAAGCGCAGCGAACGTAAATGAGCGTGGCGGAGAAATCTTTGTTCGCATAGATCACGTCATGTACCTTGCCTGACGAACTGGCATGGTTATGGCTATATCCACTTATCTTTGGTTGAAGCTTGTTCAGGCATAAGCAAACCAAGAATACGCTCCATGTCCTCGGATGACGAGAACACAATTTCAATGCGCCCATGCTTCGGTGTTCCCTTGATAGACACTTTGGTATCGAAACGATTCTCTAGATTTGCAGTAATCGGCGAATTTGCCCACGGATCATCCTTGCGCACCCTCGCTTTTTTGGGCTTGTCATCGCCTTGATTTTCCATCGAGACGATTTCCTCAGTGCTTCTCACCGACAATCCCTCGGCAATGATGCGATTGGCGAGCTTCTCCATTGCTTCTACGTCGCTTAAACCCAGCAATGCGCGGGCATGCCCCGCTGAAAGAACACCAGCGGCCACCTTCTTTTGCACTGCAGCCGGTAGATTCATCAATCGAAGCGTATTGGCAATCTGCGGCCTAGATTTGGACACAGACTTCGACAATTGCGCCTGTGTTAAACCGAATTCATCAATCATCTGCTGGTACGCAGCAGCCTCTTCAAGTGGATTCAAGGCCACACGGTGCAGGTTCTCCAGCAGCGCGTCACGCAACATATCGTCATCGGCAGTGGTTTTGACGATGGCTGGGATGGTCGTCAATCCAGCCAGCTGCGACGCACGCCAACGACGTTCGCCCATAATAAGTTCGTATGCACTGTCCATTCGCCCATCAAAGCGGTTCGAGGGCTTGACATCGCTTTGCGCTTTGCGCGCCGCTTTAATTTGCGCAGCCGGCCGCTTACGCACCACAATCGGCTGCAACACACCGACTTCTTTGATGGAAGCGGCAAGTTCATTGAGATCGTCCTCGTCAAATACAGAACGAGGCTGATGAGCATTTGGCCCAATGTCATCAAGCTTCAATTCAGCAAGATAGCCACCGGAAACAGGCTTCAACTCAACCTGTTCCTCCTCTTGATTCGTCGTTGTGGTTTCACGTGAAACCTTTGCCTTTGAATCGCTCTTGGAAGTGTCACCAAAGAACATATCACTCGGATGGCTGATCTCTTGAAGGGCTGGCATGGCAGCTCGTTTGGTTTTGCTTGACGCAGGCTTCGCTGTGGTTTCACGTGAAACAGTTGCTTTTTCTTCGCCTGGCAATTCAGGGAACAATGCGCCAAGACCTTTACCAAGACGTGATTTCGATGCCATATCAGGCCTCCTTCATTCTGGCTGCTATTGCATTCAATACGGATGGAGAGCGTCGGGCTATCTCCAAAGCCACCTCGCTATAAGCGATAGCACCTAGGCCGCGCGAATCGTAGGCGATAACACTTTGCCCAAAACTAGGCGCCTCGGAAATCTTCACTGTACGAGGAATAGTTGCATCCAAGACTATGGAAGGATAGTGGCTCTTCACTTCGTTATAAACTTCTTGGCTCAACAATGTGCGACGGTCAAACATCGTAATCAGCATGGTGGAAACAATTAGGTTGGGATTGAAGTGTTCCTGCACCAAACCAATGGTGTTGATAAGCTGCCCAAGTCCTTCCAATGCGTAATATTCCGCCTGAATAGGAATGAGCATCTCATGCACAGCGCACATGGCGTTGATCACCAGTAATCCAAGGCTGGGCGGGCAATCAATGAACACATAGTCATAATGCTCGTCAGCCTCGTTCAAAAACGTTTGCACAGCCTCATTGAGCAGGTTGTTTCGATTAGCCAGCTGGGCGACTTCCAATTCTGCGCCACTCAAATCAATAGACGCTGGAACGACATCAAGACTGGGGAAATCAGAGCAGGGTTGCTTAACTTGCGCAATGCTGAGCCTGCCTTCCAACACATCGTACACCGACGGTTCCCCTGAAGCATGCTTAACACCCAAAGCCGTTGAACAATTCCCTTGAGGATCGAGATCAATCACCAGCACGCGCGCCCCTGCCTGTGCCAAAGCAGCGGAAATGTTCACTGTGGAAGTGGTTTTGCCCACTCCTCCCTTCTGATTGGCAACAGCGATTAATCTGGTTTGCGCTGGCTTCGGGAAGGTTGCTTGTTGAAGCTGAGCGTATCGGTCGGATTCTTGTGCAATCTGAGCTCCAACCGTGGAGTTCCCTGATGCGAAGATGCGTTGCAATGTCTGTTCGGCGGATTCCATTGGTGACTCCTGAACAGCCATGTCTCCTCCTTCAAAAATGTAACAGTCTCTAGTCTCTCTGCTCGCATGGACAGAAAAGGTACTTTTCCACCACGTATTATTACATTGTGGATAAGTGTGGATAACTGCTCGCTCTCCCTTCCCTACTGACAAAACTCACATCATTAAACTCCTGCAATTTCAACCTTCCACCACCCGCATTCCCGTAACCCAAAAATGTGGACAACCTCTCCACCCTCTCCCAAATTGTGGATAACTCCCTCTCCCCTTCCTCTCCCCTTCCTCTCCCCACTCTTCTCCCCTTCTTCTCGCTCCGGCTACTCATCGCTCTTGCCCCGAACACATCCCAACCTCCCCTCGCTCAAGTCACATTTTCAGTAAGTACGTTGCCGCAGGGGGCTGTTGCCTTGCTATTTCCTAACGCTCCAGGCCGCTAAGGCCAAGTCTTACGTACGTAAACAGCAAGCCACTAGCCCCCTGCTCACCCACGCAATCATGTTACGCTTGGTGCAACTCATCTCACATATTCATTTAACGTTTCCCAAGCTGCACCTAGCGCAACTCGACGCTGGAAGAGAGTGTGGGGGTTGGGATGTTCCATGTTCGTAAGTAAGACTTGGCTAAAGCGGCTCGGAGCGTTAGAACATGGAACATCCCAATCCCACACGGCAACGCACTTACTCAAAGCAACCTCCTGAAACAATGCACCTACCGAAAATAGTTCCCCACATGATAATGCACGTATCTAAATCAGCCCAAGCGATAATGCACCCAAGGAATATAAAGTACAAAAGAAACAACACGCCCAAGCCGAAAGCAAAAGCTGCGGCCAGCGCAAGAAGGCAGAGGATTAAGGCGGAGAGGAAAGCGGGGATAGAAGCGAAAGGGGCTAGCGCTTGTCGATGAGGACTACGTGCGTGGGTTCCAGTCCGGGGGCGACGGGCGCTTCGACAACCCGCGGATTAGCGCCACGATATGTGCCAATCACCTTGGTGGCCTTATCAAGTTCGGCCTGTGCGGAACGACCTTTCAAGGCTACCAGTTGCCCATTCGACTTTAACAATGGCAGCGTCCACCCTGCAAGCTTTGTCATAGGTGCCACCGCACGACATGTCACCGCGGCAAATGGATGCATTGCTCGGTTCTTGCGCATGGCGGCAATGACCTCCTCCGAACGTGCACGCTCAATACTCACGTTGGACAAGCCCATTGCATCTACGCATTCAGCCAGCCATTCCACACGCCGTTCCATCGGCTCAATAAGCGTGAATTCGCATTCAGGAAGACAGGCAGCTGCAACCAACCCAGGAAATCCTCCCCCACTACCCACATCAGCCACAGTCTTAAAACGCGCTTCTTCAACAGCGCGACGAATAAATGGCACAATAGCCGCTGAGTTCAAGATGTGCCGTTCCCAAATAATATTCACGTCACGCGGCCCAATTAACCCACGCGGCTCACCTTCCTTGGCGAGTTTCACGTGAAACATTTCCAATTGAGGCAAGGCCTCGCCGAGCACTTCTTTAAGAATCGGTGAGCCGGCCAGTTCGTCAGTCATGATGCTGATGCCTTCCCTCTCATACGAAAACAGGGAACCCAATGGGCTCCCTGTTTCACGTGAAATCTTACTCCTCGTCTTCGTCGCTTGCACTTGCCTTAAGATACACCGTCACGTAACGATGCGGTTCCTCGCCGTGCGAACGAGACTTCAGTCCCTCCTCGCGGATGGTGTCATGAATCACCTTGCGCTCAAAGGAATTCATAGGCTTCAGGTCAACCGGCTCTCCAGTTTCCTTCACCTCGTCGACAGCATCCAACGCAAGGTCGTGCAGATGCTGACGCTTGCGCTTCAGAAACCCGTCCACATCCACAATCAGGCGCGAACGTTCGCCGGTTTTCTGTTGAACTGCCAATCGTGTAAGCTGTTGCAAGGCATCCACCACCTCACCGTCACGCCCGATAAGATGCTTAATGTCTGCATTGTCGTCAGCGACGATTTGCACCATCGGACGGCCATTGCGCACGCCCATCTCGATATCGCCATCATAATCAGCAATATCAAGCAACTCCTCAAGATAATCAGCAGCGATGTCAGCCTCTTCGTTGAGCTGATCCATCGTCTTATCATCATCCAGTGCCATATATACTCCTTCTTAACGTGAGCCTATCACCCAGTCTAAACCCGACCATCGGAAAACCATCCCGAGGTCATCGATGCAATGTTTCACGTGAAACGTCGCATCTAACAATTATTTCTTTTTGCGCTTTCGCTGCGGCTGCTGACGCTGGTACCCCTTACTCACTTTGCGCTCAGCCTCTTCTTTGGCAAGCTGCAACTCCTCTTCTTCAAGAGAGACTTCGCCGGCTTTGGCACGACGAGCGTTCTCGCGGTCATGATCGCGAATCTCCTTGGCATCGGCAGCCGGAGAACCGGGCGTCGGGAACTCATACACCTGCCAGATGGTGCGCAACAAGCTGCACACGTTGTTGGTCAGCCAGTACACCAAAACAGCGAACGGCATAGTGATGCCGGAGAAGATGTACATAAGGGGGAAGATCCACAGCATAGCTTTCTGCATGGTTGCAGCCGAGCCCTGCATGGTGGCGGGATTCATGTTGCGGCGCATCTGGAACCACTGCATATAGAACATGCACCCGCACATCAAAGCCACGAACATACCGATGACGACTTTGCCGACTGCATCGGCAGTGGTGAAGTTGTCAGTCACGCTCACCACACCAAATACATTCGTGGCAGAAAACTCTTGAGCAGTTGCCTGGTCAAATGCACCAAGCGACGCGCGCTTGCCGCGTGCAATATATGGGATGGCAGACAGCGTGTAAAACATACACATGAACACAGGCCCTTGCACAAGCATAGGCAAGCATGAACCAGCAGGATTAGCTTTGTTGTCCTGATACAGCTTCATCATCTCGCGGCTTAGGGCTTCTTTGCTGGCCTGGTCGGTTTTGCCTTTATATTTATTCTGAATTCGCTGCATCTTGGGCTGTAGCGCCTGCAATTTGCGCATCGCCTTCATCTGTTTGAGGTAGATGGGAAAGATGCACGCATGCACCACCAATACCAAGACAATGATGGACAGAATCCACGAGAATCCGATGGGTGACATGCCGATCATGGTCAGGAGCTTATGGAAACCTGCCAAAATCTGGGTCATCAACCACTCGACTGGAGTCAGAATCTTATAGAGAAAGCCCCAGATTCCGTTATCAAGAAAGAAAGTATCTTGGTTAATCATCGAATGAATCCTTACTCATCGCTAGCCAATGGCTTCAATCTTGGTTCTTCATGAGCCTTTGACCAGCGAAAACGATACAACACCGAAAAGCGCTGTGGCACGTCATCTATGCCGCCATCACTCCACGGGCGGCATCGCAACAATCGCAGCATTGACAATAAACCACCACGACATGCTCCGAAACGTTGAATTGCTTGAATCGTGTAATTCGAGCAACTGGGATAATACCGACAGCGTGGCGCGGAACGATGCAACGAAAACGTGCATTGGTACCAACGCACCGCCTGTATCATGACCTCACCCGCAGCACTCATGTCAACCTCAACCCACCTGTGGTGCCCTCCATCCGTGCTGCCACTGCATCAAACCCTGAAAGCATTTGCTTATCAAGCGTTTGAAAGGATGTTGTAGCAGCGGATGGTTTCGCCCGCAGCACTACATCAGTGCCCTCGGGCAAATGGTGCTCATAACGCTGAGCCAGCACACGAAAGCGACGTTTGACAGTGTTTCGCGTCACGGCATTGCCAACCGCTTTGGACACGGCCAAGCCAACACGCCGACTGCTCGTCGTCACATGCCCGTGCGCTTGAGAACCATCACGCATTGCGTAATGCACGATGAAATCCGGACACGAAACCTTGCGACGTCTTCTAAGCACGGCGACAAAATCGCTGTGGCTTCTCAACCGTTCCACAGTGCCGATGCCAACGGCATCAATCAGGCGGACAGGTTCTTGCGACCCTTGGCGCGACGACGGTTAATCACAGCGCGACCGGAACGGGTCCGCATGCGCAAACGGAAGCCGTGCTTCATGTGACGACGACGGTTGTTGGGCTGGAAAGTCCTCTTCATAGTTTGCTCCTAGGTTTTTCGGCCGCGCTAGCGCGCGACCCTCACGTGAGTCAAGCTCTACTAACTTACCCTCACCCCTGCCCTAATCTCAATTTGATCACAGAGTATGCACTGATTGCGCTGCTTGAAACCCGTCAAACTGTTGCAATACTGCCAAAGTTATCCACAAATTACACGCATGTTATTCAGAATCAAGCAATTGCAACACGCGAGGCTGTGGATAACTCGTGGGGGAAGAGTAACAATAGAACATCGAACATGCATTTTGCTAGAGCACGACGGAACACAGGAAGGAACCGCCATGACCACTGAAAACGAAGATCCAGTGGTTCAGGCTAACCGTATCTGGAATGACGCACTGGCATTGCTGAAGCATAACCAAACGCTTTCCTCGCGAGACAAAGGCTGGTTGAACGGGGTAATCCCTGAGGCGGTGTTCGGCACAACAATTGTGTTGTGTCTTGATAATGCTGGCACCCGTCAAGCGCTGGAAAACGAATTGAAACAGCCGTTGTTAGATGCACTGAAACTGGTTACCAACCAAGATATGATGCCGGCGTTCAAAATTGCGGCGTCTACTCAGGCGGAGCAAGAATCTTCCTATAGCTCGCCTTTGCTTGCAGATCTTGGGCAGGCTTCGTTTGCGCCGACTACTTCCATATCAAGCACAGCAAACACATTGGCGATGCCTGCTGAAACCGATAGAACCGATAGCCAGTATGACAACCAGTACGACAGCCAATATGCTATGAGCGCCAACAAAATCGCTCGTGATCCTCAAACTCATCTGAATAAGAACGCGACTTTTGACACCTTTGTTCCAGGCGATTCCAACCGTTTTGCGCGCACTGTGGCGTTGGCAGTCGCCGAGGGCTCTGGCCGTGATTTCAATCCGCTGTGTATCTATGGCGGATCAGGCTTAGGCAAAACCCATCTGCTTAATGCCATTGGCAATTACGCACTTTTAAAAGACCCTCGCCTGAAAGTACGCTATGTCAACAGCGAGGAGTTCACTAACGAGTTCATCGAGGCATTGCAAAACCCTAACCAAAGTCAGGGGCAAATTGCCGAATTTAACCGGCGATACCGCGAAGTTGATGTATTGCTTATTGATGACATTCAGTTTTTGGGCGGCAAAGAAGCCACGCTCGAACAGTTCTTTCATACGTTCAATGCCCTGCACCAGGCGAACAAGCGCATCGTTATCGCTTCTGACGTGGCGCCAAAGAATCTCAAAGGCTTTGAGGCGAGGCTTATTTCACGTTTCGATTCCGGTTTGACCGTGGATGTTAAACCACCGGATTTAGAGACACGCATTGCTATTTTGCGCATGATGTCTTCCATGAATCAAAGCAATATCCCTAACGATGTGCTTGATCTTATTGCTGAACGCTTCACGGAAAATATCCGCGAGCTTGAAGGCGCACTTACTCGTGTCACAGCCGTTGCTTCACTAAGCAACCAACCAGTTACGCGAGCAATGGCAGAACAGACACTACAAGATTTCTTCACTACAGATGTGGAAATCAAGCCTACTGACATTATCGGCCAGGCGGCCAAGTATTTTCATCTGACATTCGACGATATCGTCGGTCGGTCGCGCATGAAAAACATTGCCTTGGCAAGACAAGTAGCTATGTATTTGACGCGTGAGATGACCAGTATGAGCCTTGTGGACATCGGCAAAGTGTTTGGCGGTAAAGATCACACCACGGTCATGCACGCTTGTGATCGTATCACTACAGAAATGCAAGAACGACAGGAAATTTATAACTACGTTATGGAGCTTACTGTTCGTCTCAAGCAGAGCAATAATTGACCTCGACACTGACGAAGAAGCAACGCAGCAGCTACACACTTATCCACAGCGTTATACACAAATGTGGGTAAAGCTTGCGAATAAGTCGTGGATGAAGCAGCTGTTTTGTGTGGATAACTCGTGGACAACACGCCAAAAATGTGGATAATCTAATCCTTTTCTTTTCTCTGTGGATAACTCGGTATGTTATGCACACCTTTTCTTCTGTTATCCACAATCACACCGTCCTCAGTGAAGCCAATAAGCAGAACGCTTACAGCGACTTGCCCACACTATCCACAAGCCTTATTACGACTATTACTTATTTATTGTTCTAATACTTCATCATCACCATCCCTTTTACACGAAGAAAGTAACAGCGAACAACACAACAACACCAATTGGATGCCCCGCCGTTAGAATGGGGTATCAGCATGACGTATCACTGCCATATTGGCATTACATGAAAGCAGGCATTATGAAGGTTGAAGTTGATTCCGCCGCTCTTGCTGAAGCTGTGGCTTGGGCTACTAGGGTTATTGATGCTCGTCCTTCCAATCCAATTCTTGCTGGTGTGCAACTTGACGCTGCGGAAGGCACGTTGCGGTTTTCAGCGTTTAACTACGAAATTTCAGCCCGCCACCATATCGAAGCTGGAGTAGATGAAGCAGGCACAATATTGGTATTAGGCAAACTGCTTGCCGACATTACCAAATCGTTGCCGAGCGAAAAAACGTATCTTACTGCCGATGAAAACACGCTCACCATCACCTCCGGCAAATCCACGTTCACCATGCAACTCATGCCGAACGCTGAATACCCTGATTTGCCGCAAATGCCGGCCAAACTTGGTCAAGTTGATGCCCCCACGTTCATTCAAGCCGTTTCCCAAGCTTGCGTCGCAGTTTCGCATGAAGAGAACCGTCCAGTGCTCACCGGCGTGCGCATGCAGTTCGAGGGTGACAAAGTAATCTTGAGCTCGACTGATCGGTTCCGTTTGTCTCGCACTACGTTTACATGGACTCCTGAGAATCCGGATGTGAATGCCACAACATTGGTGCGCGGCTCATTGGTGCGTGATATTGCTCGCTCGCTTGACGAACACCAGAACCTCACCATCAACTTTGACGCTGAAAATCCGTCACTGCTTGGGTTTGAAAATGCCGGTCGCATATCCACTTCCCAGCTTATCGACGGTGAATTCCCTGCAGTTGATCGTTTGTTTGTTGATGAATATCCAACCCAAGCTGTTATTAACAAGCAAGAGTTGTTAGGCGCGATTAAGCGTGTGGCGTTGGTTGCCGAACGCAACGCCCCCATTCGTATGGTGTTCTCGGGGCAGGAGCTTATCTTAAGCGCCGGTGCTGTGGACGAAGCACAGGCTACGGAAACTATTGACATTGACATGGATGGCGAAGATATTACCGTCGCATTCAATCCCGCGTATCTTGTGGAAGGGTTAAGTGCTATCAGCGAACCGTTTGTGCGTATGAAACTTACCACTGCTGTCAAGCCGGTGGAATTTGACGGTCAACAGGAAGCTGATTCCGACGAATCGATGGATTATCGTTACCTGTTGGTGCCAATGCGCTTCAACAACTAATGGGAAAACAACAAGGTTCCAAAACACAGTATCGATGCATATTTGCCGTCTTGCTCTTGACCACTTTCGCTCTTGGAGCGAAGTTGTGGTTGATTTCGCGTCTGGTGTGAATGTACTGCATGGGGCGAATGGGCTAGGTAAAACTA